>NZ_JBFTLU010000298.1:0-5633 GCF_056396605.1 Pseudomonas sp. 05T35 | reverse complement strand
CGGTTAGATCGCGTAAACAGCAATTACGACTGCTCCGCAGCCGGACGCAGCCTCGCGGGCTCGGCAGCTGCTACAGCGCTCTTGTCTCAATCGATGCCGACAAACCCACCGGTCTGGTGCTGCCACAGCCGCGCATACAACCCGCCATGAGCCAGCAGTTCGGCATGGCTGCCGGTTTCGGCGATATGGCCTTTTTCCAGCACCACCAGGCGATCCATCCGCGCGATGGTCGAGAGTCGGTGAGCGATGGCAATCACGGTCTTGCCCTGCATCAGGGTTTCCAGGCTTTCCTGAATCGCCGCTTCGACTTCCGAGTCCAGCGCCGAGGTCGCTTCGTCCATGATCAGGATCGGCGCGTCCTTGAGCAGCACCCGGGCGATGGCGATCCGTTGGCGCTGGCCGCCAGAGAGTTTCACCCCACGTTCACCGACATGAGCATCGAAACCGGTGCGGCCTTCAGCATCCGATAGCAACGGGATGAACTCGTCGGCGCGGGCCTTGCGGACTGCTTCCCAGAGTTCTTCGTCGGTGGCGTCGGGTTTGCCGTAAAGCAGATTGTCACGGATCGAACGGTGCAGCAGCGAGGTGTCCTGAGTGATCATGCCGATCCGCTCGCGCAGGCTTTCCTGGGCCACGCTGGCGATGTTCTGCCCATCGACCAGGATCTGCCCGCTCTGCAGGTCGTAGAGGCGCAGCAGCAGATTGACCAGGGTCGATTTGCCGGCGCCTGAAGGGCCGATCAAACCGATTTTTTCACCGGGTTTGATGGTCAGGTTGAGGTCGTCGATGATTCCGCTTTTCTTGCCATAGTGAAACGTCACGTGTTCGAAACGCACTTCGCCACGGGCCACTTCCAGGCGTGGTGCCGGTACGCGGTCGGTGACGCTGATCGGTTGGGCGATGGTTTGCAGGCCGTCCTGGACCATCCCGATGTTTTCGAAGATGCCGTTGACCACCCACATGATCCAGCCCGACATGTTGACGATGCGGATCACCAGGCCGGTGGCCAGGGCAATGGCACCGACCGAAATCAGCGACTGGGTCCACAGCCACAGCGCAAGGCTCGTGGTGCCGACGATCAGCAGGCCGTTCATGCTAGTGATGACCACGTCCATGCTGGTGACGACGCGGCCGGCCAGTTGGGATTTTTCGGTTTGTTCTGCGATGGCTTCGCGGGCGTATTGCTGTTCGAAGTTGGTGTGGGCGAAGAGCTTCAGCGTGGTGATGTTGGTGTAGCCGTCGACGATCCGGCCCATGAGTTTGGAGCGCGCATCGGAGGACACCACCGAGCGTTCCTTGACCCGCGGCACGAAGTAGCACAGTGCGCCGATGTAGCAGGCGATCCAGGTCAGCAGCGGGATCATCAGGCGCCAGTCGGCTTCGGCGAACAGCACCAGCGAGCTGATCGCATAGATCAGCACATGCCATAACGCGTCGACAGCTTGCACCGCCGAGTCGCGCAGGGAGTTACCGGTCTGCATGATCCGTTGGGCGATGCGGCCGGCGAAATCGTTCTGGAAAAAATTCAGGCTCTGTTTGAGCACGTAGCTGTGGTTTTGCCAGCGAATCATGCTGGTCATGCCGGGGCTCAGGGTTTGATGCACCAGCAGGTCATGCAGGCCGACGAATATCGGTCGCAGAAAAAGTGCGACCACCGCCATCCAGGCCAGCTCGACGCCATGGATTTTGAAGAAGTCCGTGTTTGGCGTGCCTTGGGCCAAATCGATGATTCGACTCAGGTAACTGAACAGCGCCACTTCGATCAGCGCGCCGATCAAACCGACGACCAACAGCGCGGCAAAACTCGGCCAGACCTGACGTAAATAATAGGTATAGAAGGGGAGAACCCGGCTCGGCGGAGCCGCCGTCGGGGCGTCACGGAAAATATCGATCAGTTTTTCGAAACGACGATAGAGCATCAGATAAACGCCCGCGTACGGGCTCTCCTTTTTTCGATGCGAGCGGCGCGGTGAACACACCGCTACCGCTCAGGACGCCTAATGCAGTTTAGTCGATGCGCTTGGCCGACTTGATCAGCACCGGGTCGATGGGCACATTCTGCATGCCTTGCTTGGTGGTGGTTGGCGAGTTGACGATGATGTCGACAACGTCCATGCCTTTCACGACTTTGGCGAACACCGCGTAACCGGCATCGCGGCCCGGGTCGAGGAAGTCGTTGTCCTTGACGTTGATGAAGAACTGGCTGGTGGCCGAATCCGGATCGGAGGTGCGCGCCATCGACAGGGTGCCACGCACGTTATGCAGGCCGTTGCTGGCTTCGTTCTTGATCGGTGCTTCGGTAGGCTTCTGTTGCATCGACGTCGTGAAGCCGCCGCCCTGAGCCATGAAACCCGGGATCACGCGGTGGAAAATGGTGTTGTTGTAGAAACCTTTGTCGACGTAAGCGAGAAAGTTCTTGGTACTGATCGGCGCCTTGACCGGGTCCAGTTCGATTTCGATCTGGCCGTTGGTCGTTTCCAGCAGCACGTGCGGTGCTGGGGCGGCCATCAGGTTGGTGGCGAACAATACTGCGCCTGTGACTAGGGCGATTTTTTTCAGCATGGGTCAGTGATCCTGGGTAGTGGTGTCGACTGCGGTTAGAAATTCAAGCAGGGTTTGGTTGAAACGGTCTGGCTGGTCCAATGGCGTTGCGTGGCGTGAATCTTCGATCACTACCAGCCGCGCATCGGGCAGCAGTTTTACATAGTCTTCTTTCACCGAAACCGGGGTGTAGTCATGGTCGGCGCTGATGATGAGGGTTGGACAGGTGATTCTTGAAAGTCGTTCCTGCACACCCCAGCCAACAATGGCCTTGAAGCTGGCGAGATAAGCACGTTTGTCGTTTTTTGCCCAGCGCTCGGCGATCTTACGCCGCAGATCGGCTTGTTCGGGTTTGGGAAACAACATGCGTCCCAAGGCCTTGCCGATGGTTTCCATGTTCAACAGATGAGCCATGCTCCAGCGTTTGAGCAGCCACCAGTAGTCGCTGAGTTTTTTCATTCTGACCTGGGGCTGGCTGTTGACGATGCTCAGGCTCTTGAGCATCTGCGGCTGATCCACCGCCAGCTGAAAACCGATCATCCCGCCCATGGACAACCCGACCAGATGCGCCGGGCCGAGCTTCAGGTGTTCGATCAGCGCGACCAGGTCGGCGCTGAAACCGGCAATGCTATAGCGCTCGCGGGGTTTGTCGGACCGACCGTGGCCGCGTACATCCGGGACGATCACCCGGTAACGGGTCGAGAGCTCCGGGATCTGTTTTTCCCAGTCCAGCGTACTCGAGCCCAGCCCGTGAACCAGCAGCAGGGGTGTGCCGTGGCCATATTCCTCGTAGTGCAGGGTGCAACCTTCATGTTCGAAATAGGCCATGGTGCAACTCCTTGTCAGGCTTGTTCCGGGGCCGCGAACGGCGCATCCAGCGGCGCGGTGTCGAAGGTGCGCAGCAACTCGACGAGAATCTGCGTGGCCGGCCCCAGGGGTTTGTCCTTGTTTGAATACAGAAAGAAGGTCGGATGGCGACTGCCACCCTGATCCAACGGTAGCACCTTGAGCAGGCCTTCCTTGAGTTCTCGTTCGATCATGTGCCGTGGCAGCCAGGCAAAACCCAGGCCGCTGCTGACGAACGTGGCCGCGGTGGCCAGGCTGCCGACGGTCCAGCGCTGTTCGGCACCCAGCCAGCCGACATCACGCGGTTGCTGGCGACCGGAGTCGCGGATCACCACCTGCAACTGGCTTTCGAGGTCGTGGAAGCTCAGTTCACGATTGAGGCGATGCAAGGCATGTTCGGGGTGGGCGACGGCAACGAACTCGACATCACTCAGCTCCGCGCCCAGGTAACCGGGAATGTTGAAGCCACTGATGGCCAGGTCCGCCACGCCTTCGAGCAGCACTTCCTCGACCCCGGACAGTACCTCTTCACGTAGACGTACCCGGCAGCCGCGACTTTGCGGCATGAACGCGCTCAAGGCGCGAACCAGTCGCGCGTTCGGGTAAGCGGCGTCGACCACCAGCCGCACTTCCGCCTCCCAGCCTTGCTCCATGTGGTGCGCCAGATCTTCAAGCTGACTGGCCTGTTTGACCAGTTGCCGCGAGCGGCGTAGCAGCACGCCGCCGGCTTCGGTCAGCACCGCCTTACGGCCGTCGATGCGCAACAGCGGCACACCGAGCTGGTCCTGCATGCGCGCGACGGTATAGCTGACGGACGACTGCGAACGGTGCAGCGCTTCGGCGGCCTGGGCGAAACCACCGTGGTCGACCACGGCCTGTAGTGTTCGCCATTGATCAAGGGTCACGCGGGGCGCTTTCATGATGAGCTCCTCTTGTCCTAAGCTGGCAGCTTCCATTGGAGGCTGCCAAATGAAAAAAATCTGTTGTGTGGTGCTGGCGATGTTGCCGCTGACCGCGTTTGCCTACCCCATTGATGTACAAAAACAACTCAACGGCCTGAAAATCGACTACACCACCCATGACACCGCACACGACATTGGCGCCATTACGCTGAACAACTCCAGCGGTAAAGCCGCCGAATGCACGGTGGCATTCCGCAATGGCCCGGAATTACCGCGCACTCGCCGCGTGAGCCTGGAGCCAGGCAAAAGCGCCGACCTCTCGGCCAGGTTCAACCGTGAAATCATCAAGCTGTACATCACCCTGACCTGCAAACCCAAATAAGGGCGGTTGCACAGGCGGGGCAGATACGCTCCGCTTATAAACGAATTTGTTGATGGTTTATAGCAGTTATTTGTGCTTYTTCATCGATACAACACTGTTTAATCTCCACTCCATCGACTTACAGCATTCACCGATGGAGGCTACATCCCATGTCCCGCGTTCTGATCATCGAAAGCAGTGCCCGCCAGCAAGACTCGGTATCGCGTCAGCTGACTCAAACCTTCATCAGCCAATGGAAAGCCGCACACCCGGCCGACCAGATCACTGTTCGTGACCTGGCGACCCATCCGGTTCCACACCTGGATGCCAATCTGTTGGGCGGCTGGATGAAACCTGCCGAGCAGCGCAACGAAACCGAACAGTCGTCGCTGGAGCGCTCCAACCAGTTGACCGACGAACTGCTGGCTGCCGACGTCCTGGTCATGGCCGCACCGATGTACAACTTCGCGATTCCCAGCACCCTCAAAGCCTGGCTCGACCACGTGCTGCGTGCCGGTGTGACCTTCAAGTACACCGAAACCGGCCCGCAAGGTCTGCTCAGCGGCAAGCGTGCTTATGTGTTGACCGCTCGCGGTGGCATCTACGCCGGTAGCACCTCCGATCACCAGGAACCGTACCTGCGTCAGGTCATGGCGTTCATCGGCATCCACGACGTCACCTTCATTCACGCCGAAGGCATGAACCTGGGCGGTGACTTCCACGAAAAGGGTCTGAACCAGGCCAACGCCAAGCTTGCCCAGGTTGCCTGAACCGTTAATCGCCAGATAATCACCTGATGGTTAAGTAGCTCCCGCACCTCCTTCAAGCCGGTTCGCGCATCGAACCTCCCTTTGCACTTGTTGCTCATGAGTGCTCTAGCCCGATTGAACGCTTTAGCGAGATCGGGCTTTTTTTTGCCTGCGGTTTTGTGGCCGGGCACGAACCTGTGGGAGCGAGCCTGCTCGCGATAGCGGTATCTCAGT
>NZ_JBFTLU010000297.1:0-13970 GCF_056396605.1 Pseudomonas sp. 05T35 | reverse complement strand
CACCACACTGACTCAACTTGGCGACGTTTTCTTCCTTGAAGATCAGGTCCCAGGAATTGACGGGGGCATCCGTTCCCAATAACGACTTGACCTTGTCCACGTCATACCCCACGCCCGTGGTACCCCACAAATAAGGCGCTGCGTAGCGGTTGCCGGGATCATTGTGTTGCACCTTGGCAAGGATCTCCGGGTCCAGGTGCGGCAGATTCGGCAACTGGCTGCGGTCMAGTTCCTTGAGCACACCCGACTTGATCAGGTTGGGCAGCAGATCGCTGCTGGCGACCACAACGTCATAGCCGCTGCRCCCGGCCATGAGTTTGCTCTGCATCACATCGCTGTTATCGAACACGTCATAAACCGTTGCGACGCCGGTTTCCTCCTGGAAATGCTTGGTCGCATCCGGCGCAATGTAGTCATACCAGTTATAGATAGAGACGTTCGGTTCAGCGGCTTCAGCGCAGGTCATACCCAGGCTGAGCAAAGAGGCCACAACCAGTTGCAAGCTACACAGAGGTTTCATCGGGAGACTCCAAAGCGATCGCGCGATCATCGACGAATGAGCGCGGCGTCTGCTGTTATTTGATTGTTATGGCAGCACCAAAATCGACTTAAGGTTCAAGCAATGCCGTGGTCAGGGAATCCGCAACTGACGCCGGCCATCGGCAAGCGCACTCTGCTCGCCAACGAGTTGCAAACGACGATCCTTGAGGTAGTCATACTCCTTGCGAGCCGTTTTCAGCAGTTCGAGATCCAGCTCGATCACCTGCCGGCATTCTTCGCGTCCGGCTTCGAACAACAGGCGCCCCGTCGGGTCGAYCACCGCGCTTGCACCGGCAAACATCAACCCTTCATCCCCTGGACCGCAGCGGTTGACCATGACCGCAAAGGCCTGGTTTTCCTGGGCCCGGGCCATGATCGCGGTGCGATGCACGGGGCCGTAGGGGTCCATGTTGCCGTTGGTGACCAGGATCAGTTCCACGCCCAACTGACCCAAGGCACGCGCCGTTTCCGGCAGCTCGATGTCGTAGCAAATCAACAGCCCCACCCGCACGCCTTTCCACAGAGCCGTGGCAAAGCGATCCCCAGGCTGGAACAGGCCACGCTCCGATGGCCACAAGTGCGTCTTGCGATAACTCAGTGCCACGCCTTGCGGTATCAGCAGCAGCGAGGTGTTAAAGAAGCGTTCGCCGTCACGCTCGGCCAACCCCACCACCACCGCTACATCGCGCTCGCGCAGCGCACGCAGAACCGCCTGCACGGTAGGCCCGTCAACGGGTTCGGCCACGCGCTGCAGTTGCTCGGCACTGGCAAACCCCATCAGTTGARTCTCGGGGAACACCAGCAAATCGATATCGGGCGCGCAGGTCTCGATGGCCTCCAGGGTTCGCTTGAGGTTATACGCCGTGTCGCCATCGCGACCGGCCAGCTGTACCAGTTCAATCTTCATGGCTTTTCCTTMGAGGTAATAGCGGACGCTACGCCGCCAGACTCAACAGCCCATACAGGCTGGAGCGGAGTATGAAGTGCGCATGAGAGCAACGTAATGACGTCGATGGGGTAACCCGAGAGGGGTAGAAAGGGGTATCGGAGGCCATCTGTCGTGGCGACCGGCGATCCCCTTCGGGCCGTCATTCCAGCGACTATGATGAGGGGGCAACACCACTGAGGAGTTGAACGATGTCGCTGACTCTTTACTACCATCCGCTGTCGTCGTACTGCCACAAAGTGCTGATCGCGCTTTACGAAAACGCTAACGAATTCGAAAAGCGGATCATCGACTTGACAGACGATGCAGACCGCGAGGAGCTTCAATCCCTCTGGCCACTGGTCAAGTTCCCGGTCATCAATGACCACCTGCGCCAGCGCGCCTTGCCAGAGTCCACGATCATCATCGAGTACCTGGATCACTACTATCCGGGTGAGCAACGGTTGGTTCCGAACGATTGGGAGGCCGCGCTGGAGGTGCGTCTGTGGGACCGTTTTTTCGACAACTATGTGCAGGGGCCGCTRCAACAGATTGTCGGTGATCGCCTGCACGGCACCAACGCTGACTTGAGCCAACAACGGTCCATGCTGGAGACGGCCTACGCCATGCTCGACCATCGAATGGCGTCGCGAATCTGGGTGGCCGGCGAGGACTTCAGCCTGGCCGATTGCGCCGCAACCCCGGCGCTTTTCTACGCCAGCACGCTCGTGCCGTTCCCGAGCGAATTCAAGCACTTGAGTGCCTATTTCGACCGGTTGACGCGCAGACCGTCCATCCTGCGAGTCATCGACGAAGCCCGACCTTACTTTTCGCTCTACCCGTTTGCGGACGCCATTCCCCAGCGGTTTCGCCAGGCACCGGACATCACTTGAGGAGCGGATACAAGCACCAGTGACACTCGACTAACGGTACTTGAGCGCACGCTCCCAGCTTCCTAGGATAGTTTTGCGCAACTGTTAAATGCTCCAACAGGTGCGTAGGTGGTGAGTGATCTGAACCCCTACCAAGCTCACCACTTGCTTCACGTGCATCTTGAGCCTCTGGGCTCTACTTCCTCCCCATCAAAGAGCTTTGAGGCTCTTTTTTTGTCTGAAAAACCCAAAAGCCGTTACGCGACCTGTAGCAGCTGGCGAAGCCTGCGTTCGGCTGCGCAGCAGTCGTAAATCCAGCGTTCGCGGTTAACCTGAAAAAACATGGTGTCTGATTTTACGGCCGCTGCGCAGCCGAACGCAGGCTTCGCCAGCTGCTACAGGGAATGTGTCGAGTGTGAAATTCATTCACTTGCCGACTGAATCAAAGTAACCGCCTCGCGAAGTCGAACGGCCGAGCGGTTACTCATTGTCAATCGCGGTGCAGGGTCAATCCTTTTGGGTTCGTGGCGGGTTGTCCTGACGATAGGTATGCTGGGGATTGATGACCAATTGCCTGACCTGACTGTCCAGCTCTTTGCTGTGATAAAGGTCCAGGCATTTGAGCAGTTCAAAGCGAACGCCTTGACGCTCTGATTCGACCAGTGGGTTGTGATAATCACGAGCCAGAAACTGGTCAATCAGAGGTCTACCGGCTTGAGGTGCTTGCTCCAGATCGAAATAGGTCCAGTCCATAAGCGCACTGGCGCTGCTTCCGGCATCCTGGGCCGCTTTAGGTTCGCTCTTGTAGGCGGTAGCGATGCAATCTGCCAGTACCATATCCTTGTAGTTTTGCGCGTAGGTGCGTTCGCCTGCCTGCGGAGAGTGTGTCGGATCATCCTTGGACCAACTGTTGGAAGGTGCGGCGGCCCAAGCCAGTACCAAGACCGCAGTTAAATATTTCATCAGGACAAACTCCAGAAGTTTGCGCGGTCGGTTTGATAGTTCACACCTGGCTCATTGAAATAGCAGTGGTCATAACACATCCTGCCGTCAAACAATGTGGCATGCCCCTGAGCGTCCGACCAGCCAGAAACCTCAAACAGAATCAGTCCCTTCCTGCCCGCCAGGGGGCCGCCATCTGCGGCCGGGAAACTGACGGTCTCGGCACTTCCCCATTGCTGCTCCAGATAGGCAATCAGGCTTTTGACGCGATAGAAGTACCAGCGCTTGTCAGCGCCAGACACGGTTTCGCCAACTATTCTCGGTATGAGTGAGCCTGAGTAGTTAAGGATATAGCTCATGCGCACTGCGCACGTGTTGATCCACCTTAGGGCTGGATCACGGCTGTTAATGTTCATTGCAACATTGCCGCCGATCACTGTCGCCACTTTTTCAGATGGATTGAGGGTGTCGTAAATCCGTTGAGAGGCCGCCCACGCGCTGGAAAATGAGGGTCGAATCATGATTCATCCTTGATTTTAGGGAGCAGAAAAACGTAGCAGCTTAATCCTTCATGCTTGAGGTGACGATGGTGGCACGCGCCGCTCAACAGGACCTCATACTTCGGCCCTTGGCGTTACGACCACCGGGGGGGGAACTGAACGGTGTACATCTGAGTAGGTAGCCAAAGCCCGAAACCATGTCTTGGCTTTGCGGGGTTGGGTAGATGATTTGGCCGGGCGCATACGAACAAACGCCAGAAACGACAAAGCCCGGCACGAGTCCGGGCTTTATCGTTTCTGATCGGTCCAGCAAGCAAGCCCCGCCACACAGTGTGTGGCGGGGCTTGGTCTTACAGGGCCATATCAGTCGCTGGATTGCTTTCTTTCTGTGGTTGCGCTGGAGCTGGAGCGGCTGGTTGCGCGGCCGCTGCCTTGCCAATCACAGGCGGTGTGGCAAGTTGCAGAATTTGACTGGTGTACGTCCACTCCTGGTAAACACGCTCAGGGCTGTCGTTCAGCTTGGTCCCGTAACTCGGGATGATCTGGTGCAGCTTTTCCTGCCAGGCCGGGGTTGCGACCTTGTCCTTGAAGACCTTCTCAAGCACGCCCAGCATGATCGGAGCCGCGGTGGACGCGCCTGGCGATGCGCCCAGCAGACCAGCAATGCTGCCGTCCTGGGAGCTGACGATCTCGGTGCCCAGTTTCAGGACGCCGCCCTTCTCTTCATCACGCTTGATGATCTGAACGCGCTGGCCGGCTTGCCACAGGCGCCAGTCTTCCTTCTTGGCGTTCGGGAAGTATTCCTTCAGGGCATTCATGCGGTCGTCGTCCGACAGCATCAGCTGGCCGGCCAGGTATTCAACCAGTGGGTACTGCTCGATGCCCACCTTGGTCATCGGCCAGATATTGTGCGTGGTGGTGCTGGTCAGCAGATCGAAGTAAGAGCCTTCTTTCAGGAACTTCGTGGAGAAGGTCTTGTAGGAAACGCGCCAGCTGCCATCTTCATTGCGCTTGATGTCTTCCACTTCGCTCGAAAGCTTCAGCGCGAAGTTCGGCTTGCTTTGCAGGTAGCCAACGAACTGGCGGGTAATCTCGCCGAAGTTCACGTCGGTACCAATCGGAGTCCAGGTTGCCGCAACCTTTTGTTTCGGGTCACGGCCTTCCATCATCAGCGGAACCCATTTCTTGATCTGCTCCGGGTCTTCCGAGTACTGCATGCCGGCAAACAGCGGGCTCGCCTGCAGGGCTTCGTAGCGTTTCTTCAAGAACTGGATGTTGTCATCGCCCCACACAAAGCTCATGTGCGGAGTGGAGTTGATGAACGAATGGGGATTCTTCAACACGCCATTCTTGACCTGCCAGGCCCAGAATTGACGCGTTATCTGGAAGCCTTCGTTGATTTCAACGGCCTTGGGGATCTCGACCTTGCCATTCTTGTCTTCTGGCGTGTAGTTCAGCTCAGCCAAGGCAGAGTGACCGGTCCCGGCGTTGTTCCAGCCGTTCGAACTTTCCTCGGCGACGCCGTCGAGACGCTCAACCATCTCCATGGACATGCCAGGCTCGAGCTCATTGAGATAAACGCCCAAGGTCGAACTCATGATGCCGCCGCCGATGAGGAGCACATCGACTTTCTTTGTTTCAGCTGCGTGCAAGGGCATGAGGACCATCGACATGGCCAGGCCGAGTAGCCCTGTGTTGACTTTTTTTAACATTCAGTAATACCTAGGATAGAACGCCATCCACCCACCATTCTTGATCATGAGCTGCCCGGGCTCACCGCATGCAATGCCGCATGCCGTCGAACCCTGTACTCAAAAAGACTGATGGGTAGACATATAAGACCGACAGACACCATCGGTCTCACGTTTAGGCCCCTCCCGCGCTGACYTTTTATTAGTCATTGGCTTCAGCTACTCGGGTGACACTAATTCTGTTTTTAAAATATCGGACGCAGAAATGAACAGACGTGCGTCCAGAGCGCGACATTCTACCTCAGTGTGCCGAATCGACGAAGACGCAAAAATTTCTCATTCTTCGACGGATGCTGCACAAAGGGCCTCGCGCAGCACCTGTTCCAAAATGGCAAAAAAACCTTTGATGTGGGCCTGCTTCAACGCTTGCGGCCGGGTCACCAGATAGACCTCCATATCCGGCAGCTGGATATCCGGAAACACGGCGACCAGGTCCTTGGCCAAAATACGCGGCAGCACTGCAACCCCCATCCCTCGCCTTACCGCTTCGATCTGTGCCGCGAACGAATTCACTCTGATCTGCGCACGTTCCAGCCCCGCGGCCCTTGCCGCACGCATTTGCGGCAACATGTCCAACGGAGGGAGCAAGGCAATATTCACCGCTGTGGCCGGAGCCGCCGCTGGAAAGCGCTTGAGATAGGCCGCATCGGCGAAGACGCCATAAGCGAGCTTGCCCATCGGTCGATAAACCAGCGACGGCTCGCCCAGGTGCGCTGTGCGGATAGCGATATCCGCCACGCCGCGGACGATCTTGTGAAAGTCGGCGGTGACCAGCAACTCCACCGAGCAGCGCGGATGCACAGACGTGAAGCGATGCGAGGCCTCCAGCACACAAGACGAAAATCCTTCGCCAACGCTGACCAGGACACTGCCGCAAAGCTCCGTTGGTAATACGGATGCGCCGGTAGCGGCCTGACGCCTCAAGCCCTCCTCCGCGGCCAGCGCAACTTCAACCAGGGATTGGCCCCGCGAGGTCAGCCAGCAGCCTTCAACCCCACGCTCGACGAGTGGCTCGCCGAGTGAATTCTCAAGCTGAGTGATCCGTCGGGACACTGTCGACGCCGCGATCCCCAGCAATTGGCCAGCCTGAAGAAAGCTGCCCCTTCGCGAGACGGCCAACAACAGACGCAGATCGTCCCAATTCGCTTCTGAACTCATGTACATGCCCGCTGCTTTGCAAATGTRCAAAACCATTATGCAGCAGTCGCTGTTTTTCGGGAGTGACGACGACGGTATATCTATCCGCTTTAGTCAATGTAAGGGATGACACATGCGCAGTACATTCGTCACCGGCGCAACCGGTTTGCTGGGCAACAACCTTGTGCGTGAACTGGTCGCCGGTGGCTACGAGGTCAAGGCCCTGGTTCGTTCACGAGCCAAAGGTGAACAACAGTTCAAAGATCTTCAGGGCGTGAGACTGGTCGTGGGTGACATGGCCGATGTCGATGCCTTCGCCGCATCGATGCAAGGCTGCGATACGCTGTTTCACACGGCGGCGTTCTTTCGCGACAACTACAAGGGCGGCAGCCACTGGGAGGATCTCGAAAGGATCAATGTAACCGGCACGCGCCGCCTGCTTGAGCACGCCTACGCAGCCGGTGTCCGCAGCTTCATCCATACCTCGTCCATTGCCGTGCTCGACGGCGCTCCCGGCACATCGATCGATGAGACGTGCCTGCGCAACGAGGCTGATGCGGATGACTACTATCGCAGCAAGATCCTCGCTGACCGTGTCGTGTTGTCATTCCTGGAAGACCATCCCGACCTGCATGCCTGCATGGTCCTGCCTGGCTGGATGTGGGGCCCTGCCGATTGCGGGCCGACTTCCTCGGGGCAGCTACTCAACGATGTCGTGCGCAATAAGCTGCCCGGGCTGGTTCCTGGTAGTTTTTCTGTCGTCGATGCTCGCGATGTGGCATTGGCGCAAATCGCCGCAGCGCTGCACGGGCGACGTGGCGAACGCTACCTGGCGGCGGGACGCCACATGACCATGGCTGAGTTGGTGCCCTTGCTGGGCAAGATCGCGGGCGTCAAGACGCCGCTGCGGCAATTGCCGCTGTCACTGCTGTACGCCTTGGCGTTTACGCAAGAGCTCTATGCGCGCCTGACCGGCAAGCCGATTCTGCTGAGCATGGCGACCGTGCGCCTGATGGTGCGCGAAGCCGGGCGCACGCATTTCAACCCTCACAAAAGCGAACAGGAGCTTGGCCTGCGGTTTCGCCCCGTCGAACAGACCCTTACCGATACGCTGGCCTGGTACCACAATCATGGCTGGTTTGAAAAACCCTGACACTGCACCAGTGCCATCGCGGATCAGGCAGATTCACCTTGCACGCCAACAGCGGCGACACTCAGGCGATTTCTGCCCTGCGACTTTGCCAAATACAGTGCGCGGTCGGCCAGATCGATCAGCGACATTTCATCACGCTCGCTATCGTAGGCGGTAAAAGTCGCCAGCCCGAGGCTGGCGGTCACGCTACCGAAAGGGCTCGACAGGTGTTCAAGTCGCGCCTGAGCAATGCCGAGGAGAATGGCCTCGGCAACCGAGCGGGCGCCCTCTTCGTCTGTATTGGGCATCACCACAGCGATTTCTTCACCGCCGTAGCGGGCGGTCATGTCAGCTGGACGGCGCACGCACTGCTTGATCGACTGGCTGATGATCCGCAGGCATTCGTCGCCGGCGAGATGCCCATAGTGATCGTTATAACGCTTGAAAAAATCCACATCGATCAGGATCAGCGACAGAGGACTTCGCAGGCGCCTGGCGCGCTTGAATTCGATGTCCAGAAACTGATCGAAATGCCGGCGATTGGCAAGACCGGTCAGCGTGTCCTCGCTGGCCAGAACTTCCAGCGTCTGGTTAAGCTCGATCAGCGCAGTCTGGGTAGTTCGCAGCTCTGCCTCTGCCCGAATACGATGGCTGATATCGGCAATCAATCTGCGCCCAAGCGTAATCAGGAGTCCCAGCAACACCATCACCACCGCAACCGATTGCCTGGTCTGGCTCCACCATGCTTGCATGGCCTCGTCCTGGCCCACCGCGACCGTCGTGACAAGGGGATACTGATCGCTTCTGGTGAACGCGTAGATTCGATGGATGCCATCGACGTTTGAAACAAAATCCACGGTACCCGACGACATCTTGCGCAGGTACTCGGAAAATATCGGCGCACGAGACAGGTCACGCCCGATGTCCTGCTCCTGGAAGGGATACCTCACTAGAAGACACCCTTCGGATGAGGTCAGGCTGATCACGCCATACTGCCCAACGGATATGGTTCGATAGAGCTTGAGGAAATGTTCGAGACTCAAAGTGACGGCGATCACCCCGGCGAAACTCCCGTCCGGATGATCGATGCGCCGACTGACCGAAATAACCCAGGCACCGGTCGTACGGCCGCGAATCGCCGGACCGATGAAGATGCCGCGGTCCGGATTATCGCGGTGATGCTTGAAGAACGCTCGATCAGCATGGTTGCTGTTGGGTGAGACACGCTTGTTGGTCGAGAATATCCAGTCCCCCTGAGCGTCATACAGCGCCACGCTGTTCAATTGCTTCAGTGCACCCTTCTCCTGAGCGACCAGTACTTTCAGGCGTTCGAGCTGCTGCGGGCCGGTGCCGTCTTTCTCGATCCTGTCAGTCAGCCCCAGCAATACCACTTCACTTTGCTTGAACGTGCCCTCGGTGTACGTGTTGAGCGCATTGGTCAAATTCAACGTATCGGTTTCAATGTCTCTCAGGGTGTTCTCACGGGCTGTCCAGATCTGCCAGGCAGTCAGCACCACCACGGATACACACACCAGAGAGGTCAGCAAAGTGGCAAGTCGGAGGTCGCGTTTCAAGTAAGTACCCGGGCGGTTGAGCGCGCATTGATCAAAAGCCCGCGCAGTATAAACGCCTTCGAACGGTACAAATGACTGAAATGAAAGCTATTGGCCATCTTTCTTTCACGCCAGAGCCTGCTTGCGTTGCTTCAAAGCGGTGAGAGAGCCGCCATTCAGCGGAGTCCTGAAACAGGGCTCCGCTTCTGACTCAATAGCCCAACGACCGCTCCAGGTCCAAAGCAACGTGCGCCACAACCGCTATTGCAACGGAATATAAATATCGGTCTGCCACTGATCGTGCGGTGTCTCGGGATAGACGCTCAGGTAATCGAAGTACAGCGGCTGGTCACGAAGCTCTTCACCGCTGGCAGGCAGCCAGTCGCGGTAGATCGGATAGATCGTTTCGCCGATATGATCCGTCGAGCCCACGTGTCGCACCACCACGCAGCGGCCGCCAGGAATGACGAGCTCGCGCACGCCAAATTCATTCGGTGCCACGGCCTCGTGAATCTCGCCGCAGATTGCGAAGCGGAATTCTTCCGGCGGTGTCGTATCGGGGTTGCCGTAGGGAATGCCAAAGGTGCGACTCGATGCCACCGGCGACTGTCCGCTCTGCGTACGCCACTCGATGAACTTGCGCACGCTTTCATCGACAAGCCCGGTTGGCCCGCAGTGCTCAAGCGCTGCGACCCTGACTTCGGAAAACTCCACGATTCGTACCTGCATGATGATGCTCCTGGAAAAATGAGGAATTGCAAACACCGCCCCCTCGCGTAGGCGGCGTTGGTCGGCATGTCAGACACTGGATAAAGGCTCCGGGAAGTACGGTAGGCACAGGATCGACCATGCCGGCGTGAACGCGCCTAGCCGCGTTTGCTCAAAGCGCTTGGGTAGCCAGTAAAGCCGCATCCCTTTACGATCAGGCGTCCACACGGAAGGCGTTGCCCTCGGTGACAGAAAAAGGAGCGACCTTATGAAGCCCATCAGAATTCGTACCCTGCAAAGTGCTGATACTGAGGCGTTGCTGACATTTGAACGGGACAATCGCGAATGGTTTGAGCGCCACATTGACGCGCGCAATTCTGCTTTTTACTCGATACAGGGTGTCACCGACCACATTGCCGCTTATTTATCCGATTTTGCCGCCGGAACCTGGCACCCGTTTGTCCTCGAAGATCCTGACGGAAATATAGTGGGTCGAGCGAACCTGAAAGGCATCGACATAGCCGAGCGCTCGGCAGAAGTACTCGAACGGTGTGGCTTCTCGATCGAACATGCCTCTCGGCAAGAAGGGACTCAACAAGAAGGGACAGAGCACGATTATCGGTTTGGCCTGTCGATTTAGATCAGTGAATGAGTGGCCAATACCTGTAAAAACGGGCGCCTTCAGGACTGATGCAAGTCAGTCAAGAGACCGCGCAGGCAACACATGACCTGTAGCAGCCGGTGCAAGTTCGGGGAACTCAACCAGCAGTGCCTTGTTACCCCTGGCGATGTGCTCCGTCACCGCCAGGGCGATGTTTTGACGCACCACTCCGGCCGAGACGTAATACATGGCCCAGGCTTGTTCGGGTGTGCAATGGGCGATCTGTTCCTCAATTTCCTTGTAGGCTTTGTATTCGTCCGACTCCCCGTAGCATTGGCAATCACCTTGGCGCATGACTTTTCTCCTTCCCTGGAACTGCTGTGACAACCCTTTAGTAACTCGACTGATAAATGCAGCCCCTGCTCCCTACGTGATGACCCGCATTTTAAATAAACGCTGGCTATCGCAGGAAGCAGAAGCAACTCTTCAATAAAGACAATACTCCAGCCAGATCAAATGCCAGTCTTCACTTTGCTCCAAACTCGGGTGCGGACACGCTCCAACTTCAATGGCAGCGGCTCAAGTGGAATAAGTGCAGCAATCGTCTTTTGATCCGGGTAAACCCAAGGATTGTCTGCCAGCTTCCGCTCGACAAACTCAGTGGCGTCTTTATTAGCGTTAGGGTACAGCGTGTGATTTGAGGTCTTGGCTATAACTTCTGGTCGCAACATATAATTAATAAACGCCAACCCTTCTTTCGGGTGAGGTGCGTTTTTTAGCAGAACCAGATTTTCCGACCACACCAGCGCGCCCTCGCGAGGAAGACTGTAGGCAATCTTGCGTCCAGTGTTGGCCTTCTCGTTTATGGCCTGCGCAGCAAGGGCGCCATTAGCCCATCCCACAACCGCACAAATATTGCCATCCGCCAGGTCAGCGTCGATTCTGGATGAGTCGAAATAGAGGACGTAAGGGCGGATTTTTAACAGCAGGGCTTGTGCTTTCTGGTAATCATCCGGGTTCCTGCTGTTGCTGGGGAGCCCAAGGTAATGCAAAGCAATCGAAACGATCTCACTGGGAGAGTCGAGCATTGCCACACCACACGACTGGAGTTTGCTGATGTTTTCTTCTTTGAAGATCAGATCCCAGCTATTCACCGGAGCATTATCGCCCAATGCCGCTTTGACTTTATCAACGTCATAGCCAATGCCGGTAGTGCCCCATAAATAGGGCACAGCGTAGCGATTACCAGGATCATTGACCGCAACCTGGGACAAGATATCAGGATCGATATGTGACAAATTACTCAGTTGATGACGATCCAACGGCTGAAGGACTCCCGCCTGGATCAGACTTGGCAACACATTGGAGGTAGCCACCACCACGTCATACCCCGTGCGCCCCGCCATTACCTTACTCTGCATGATTTCGGCACTGTCGAACGCATCCATATGCATTCTGGTACCGGTTTCCTGCTCAAACTCCTTTGGGGTCTCCGGTGCGATAAGCCCGAACCAGTTATACAGATACATCCCGGGCTCTACAGCCGCCACTGATGTGCTGATCCCTACACAGAGAAGCGAGGCTGAAAAAATGCTTCGCAAAGGTGATTTTCTCATGCAACTATCCTTGTCAAGACGATGTGCCCTCATGGCCATCCCAAGCCCTGAATAGTGAATATACCGAGCACTCGCGAATAGTAAATACCTACGAATACTGACCTCTGGCCTACGAATCCCTAACCCTAAAGGGGTAGAAAATGCCACTCAACCTTCACAGCCTGGCCTGGCACCGATCGATTGGAAAGCTGATCATGCAGTTGAACCGTCCAGAATTCTGGAGATCGCTTATTCGCACATTAAATGAATATGTGCAAATCGATAACTATGCATTTCCGCTGGCAGCAACATCCACTTCAATCAAGAACAAATAACAACACGCAAAAAATGACGTACTCAAATTGCTACTAAGTGGCTTTTCCAACAAAGAGATAGCCGGAAAACTTTCCCTGTCGACAGAAACGATAAAAGTGCACCGCCGCAATATTTACGCCAAATTAAACATCAAATCACAATCCGAACTATTTGCCCGTTTCTTTATGCCAAAACAGGATAGCTTCTCTACAAATTGAAGTGTGTGCAGGTCGCGTGATCATCGAACGCGCAGACAATGCAATCAATCATTGCGGCGATGTGCGCGGCGCTCACGAACTGATTGATTCAAGCACACACTTTGGAAAAATCGTCCTGACGACGGGTGCCGATCTCGCTGGCTGACGCCGGGCTTGTCTTTGCCAAGAGCATAAGCCGAAGGATTTGAATGACAAAAACCTCCCTGTTGACTGATACACCGTCTTCGCGAGCAAGCCCGCTCCCACAGGTGCGCTCCTTGCGCCGCACGCGTTCAGCCACTGCGGCGCCATTGGCTCAGCGACGGCGGGCGTCGAGGCTGAAGCGACCGGCACCGAACGCGACGACCTGCAACAGGCCACCCGCCATGGCGATGTTCTTGAAGAAGTGGATGAACTGGTTCTGGTCGCCCAGGTTGTTATGGAATGCCAGCGCGGTGATCACGCTGAACAGGGCAAGTACCAGCGCCACGGTACGGGTGCGGTAGCCGGCGATCAGCGCGATACCACCACCGATTTCAATGATGATGGCCAACGCCAGAGCAAGTTGCGGGAACGGCAAACCCACCGAACCGATGTAGCCGATCATCATCGCCGGGGCGCTCAGTTTGGAGATGCCCGAGAGGATAAAGATGGCGCTGAGGAACACACGGCCGACCAGTGCCGCCGTGGCGGTGGTAGCGACAGTGCTGGACAGTTCATGGGTATCTTTGGAGGTTGTAGCTGCAGATTGGGACATGGTCGTTCTTCCATCAAGTAGGGCGCATCCACCATTGGAGCACCGCGTTGAAGAAAGTCTGCCACCCACTCTACAATCGCAATAGCCGACTAATTTCGACGATTACGTTCGAGTAAATAGAAATGATCTCAGACCCAGGCACTCCCACTCTCGATCAACTGCGTGTGTTCCTGACGGTTGTCGAGGTCGGCAGTTTTGCGGCCGCCGCCCGAAAACTGCACCGAGCCACTTCAGTCATCAGCTACTCGATCGCCAATCTTGAGATGCAACTCGGCGTGTCGCTGTTTGACCGCCACACGACGCGTAAACCTCAGCTCACCGATGCCGGCCGCACCGTGCTGGCCGAAGCCAGAACCATCGCCAATGGCATTCATGGGTTACGCGCCAAAGTAAAAGGCCTGCTTCAGGGGCTCGAAGCTGAAGTTCATGTGGTACTGGATGTGAT
>NZ_JBFTLU010000296.1:0-5642 GCF_056396605.1 Pseudomonas sp. 05T35 | reverse complement strand
CCCCTGTGGGAGCGAGCCTGCTCGCGATGGGTGCGCCTCGGTTTCAGGCCTGCCGATTGGCATACATCCGACACTCCGCCAACAACGCCAGCAGGTTCGGGTCGCGCTCCTTGGCCTTTAGAAATACCACTCCAATGTGCTGCTGCAACCGATAGCGCTCCTGCAACGGGATCAGCTTCACCCGGTTCTCGTAGACCGCCGCAATCCGCCCTGGCAGCAGCGCATAACCGACTCCGGAGCTGACCATGCTCAGCAGCGTGAAGATGTCGTTGACCTGCATCGCCACCTTGGGCTCGAACCCCGCCTGCTTAAACACCCGGATACTGTCCTGATGCGTGGCGAAGCCCTGGGTCAGGGTAATGAAGGTCTCGTTGCGCACCTCGGCGAGATCGACTTCGGCGCGTTGGGCAAACGGTGAGTCGGCCGGCGTGGCGAGGAAGATGTCGTCGGAAAACAGCGGGATCTGCTCGCAGTCCGGGTCGTTGACGCTGTCGTCCAGGGACACCAGGATCGCGTCGACTTCCATGTTCTTGAGCTTGTACAGCAGGTCGATGTTCGAACCGAGGATCAGGTCGATGTTGAGTTCGCTGCGGCGGATCTTCAGGCCCATGATCAACTGCGGCACAGTCTTGACTGTCAGTGAATACAACGAGCCGAGCTTGAAGCGTTCGGCCGAAAACCCCGCGGCTTCGCGGGTCAGGCGCACGCTTTCGAGCACATCCTGAATCAGCTTCTGCGCCCGCTCTTCGAGTACATAGGCGCTTTCCAGTGGCGTCAGGTTACGCCCCTCATGCTTGAACAGCGGGCAGCGCAGTGCGCTTTCCAGCGAGTGAATGGCCCGGTGCACGCTGACGTTGCTGGTCTGCAGTTCGACCGCCGCACGGGCCAGGTTGCCGGTGCGCATGAACGCCAGGAACACTTCCAGTTTTTTCAGGGTCAGTTCTTCGTCGATCAGCATGGCCATCACTCTTTTTCAGTCCGTTGATTATGCCCATGCGCTGTTGCGTTGTCCGATGTGCGGTTGCGTTCCTGTCAGGTCGGTGTTGACCGTCGTAACCTGCGACTTGAAGCGCTCATTCAACCGAATAACGTGATGAGTGTTTGTGTGCGTCATCAGCAGGCACTTCGGTTCCGTGCGCAGCCATAGTGTGCATTTGCGTGCGCATTAATGGTGCAAGGATGAAATTTGATGTACGGGTCTGAAGGAATGGTATTACAAAGCTCATAAAAAAGAGTGGGTAAAAATTTCCCGTTTACAGGGCAATAAAGTCAACTTGTTTACCCAATGCACCGATTTTGTTCGCGCCAGAGTTGTGCAAACGATAAGTGCAATAAACGTTTCAGCGTGTTACAAGAAAAACACCATAAAAATGAACGGAAATGTCGCCTCAGTATCATTGCTAGAGGTTTTTCCGATTTTTAGCGGCCCTGGCGTTGCGTGGGCACAGCCCTTGCAAAAGCACTTTCAAACCACCGGAAGTGTGGTTTTTGCGAGAAAAAGAAACTGGGGGCGTTACAAGTAGGAGCGCCAGTAAGCTAATCCGGAAACGGCCAGATCTCTGACGCCAGAATGCGTCAGGACGCTGTCGGAATCGTGAGCTTCCAGCTTCATAAAGGGACAGGAAGTTCACGGTGCACACTGAGGTGCTTTACAGAAACAGCACTCACTAAAACAACGTAAGGCTTCATCTATTGGAATGACAAAGTTATAAAAAAATGCCGGCTGTATCGCGGCAAGGAGTGGGGTATGTCCCGAGCTTTTTTTAATGAAATGTATGATGCGAGTGGTGGCTGCCGGCCACATTACCAGGAGTTTGCGCGCTGGTTGGCGGACACGCCCCTGGAGCTGCTGGATCAGCGTCGTCGCGAAGCCGACCTGTTGTTCCATCGAGCCGGTATCACCTTCACGTTATATGGGGACGAGCAGGGCACCGAGCGGTTGATTCCGTTCGACATCATTCCACGCAGCATCAAGGCCAGCGAATGGCAGATAGTCGAGCGTGGCTGCATTCAGCGGGTCCAGGCCTTGAACATGTTCCTGGCCGATATCTATCATGGGCAACGGATTCTCAAGGAGGGCATTATTCCGGCCGAACAGGTGTTGGCCAACGAGGGTTATCAGGTCGCCATGCAGGGCCTGAATCTGCACCGCGGCATYTATGCGCACATCTCCGGGGTCGATCTGGTCCGCGATGGCGATGGCAGTTACTACGTACTCGAAGACAATCTGCGCACACCCAGCGGCGTCAGCTACATGCTCGAAGACCGCAAGATGATGATGCGCCTGTTTCCCGAACTCTTCTCCGCCCAG
This sequence comes from Pseudomonas sp. 05T35, assembly GCF_056396605.1. Lineage (NCBI taxonomy): Bacteria > Pseudomonadati > Pseudomonadota > Gammaproteobacteria > Pseudomonadales > Pseudomonadaceae > Pseudomonas > Pseudomonas sp. 05T35. Next base: position 3,331 of record NZ_JBFTLU010000296.1, on the reverse strand, counting down.
CGTGTGGCGCCCATCGACCACTACCCGAACCTGCTGCTGGACACCCTCAAGAGCTCCAGCCCCCTGGACAACCCGACGACCGTGGTACTGACCCCGGGTCGCTTCAACAGCGCTTACTTCGAACACGCGTTCCTGGCCCGTGAAATGGGCGTGGAACTGGTTGAAGGCGCCGATCTGTTCGTCCGCGACGATCATGTCTACATGCGCACTACTGCCGGCCCGAAGCAGGTGGATGTGATTTATCGGCGCCTCGACGATGCATTTCTCGACCCGCTGTCCTTCAATCCGGACTCCATGCTGGGCGTGCCCGGGCTAGTGGCAGTCTATCGCGCGGGGAATGTGATCCTCGCCAATGCCATCGGCACCGGTGTGGCGGATGACAAATCGATCTACCCCTATGTGGGCGAAATGATCCGTTTCTACCTAGACGAGGAGCCGATTCTCAAGAACGTTCCCACCTGGCAATGTCGCAAACCAGAAGAGCTGTCCCACGTGCTGGCCAATCTTCCCGAGCTGGTAGTCAAGGAAACCCAGGGTTCCGGGGGCTACGGGATGCTGGTCGGCCCGGCCGCCACGGCGGCGGAAATCGAGGACTTCCGCGCGCGTCTCAAGGCCCGCCCCGAAGCCTATATCGCCCAGCCGACGCTGTGCCTGTCCACGTGCCCGACCTTTGTCGAAAGCGGCATCGCCCCACGCCACATCGACCTGCGCCCGTTTGTGTTGTCGGGCCGTGAAACCCGCCTGGTGCCCGGCGGCCTGACCCGCGTGGCATTGCGCGAAGGCTCGCTGGTGGTGAACTCGTCCCAGGGCGGCGGCACCAAAGACACTTGGGTAGTGGAGGACTAAGACATGCTTTCAAGAACCGCTTCGGACCTCTACTGGATGTCCCGTTATCTGGAGCGTGCCGAAAACCTGGCGCGCATGCTCGAAGTCAGTTACTCGCTGTCGCTGATGCCCCAGGCCGGCCGCACCGATGGCCATGCCGAGCTGTCGATGTCGCTGTTGGCCGCCGGCACGCTGGACGACTACAACCAGCGCTACGGCGAACTCAACACCGAGCGCATGCTGCACTTCTTCGCGCTGGATGAAACCAACCCCGGCAGTATCTATTGCTGCCTGCAAGCGGCGCGGGCCAACGCCCATGCGKTGCGCGGACGGATCACCGCCGACATGTGGGAGAACATCAACGCCACCTGGCTGGAGATGCGCAACATCGCCCGCAATGGCCTGGGGCGTTATGGCATCAGCCATTTCTGCGAATGGGTCAAAGAGCGCTCGCACCTGTTCCGCGGGGCGACCTCCGGCACCATCATGCGCAACGATGCCTACTGCTTCATTCGACTGGGCACCTTCCTCGAACGCGCCGACAACACTCTGCGCCTGCTGGATGCGCGCTACGAAATGTACGGAGAGGAGTCGGAGGAGGTGAGCGACAACTCGGCCCGCGGCTACTACCAATGGAGCGCCTTGTTGCGTGCCTTGTCGTCTTTCGAGGCGTTCAACGAACTCTACCGCAATGCGCCGAACGCCGAGCAGGTCTCCGAGATGCTGCTGTTGCGCGCCGCCGTTCCGCGTTCGCTGCACGCCTGCATCGAGGAGCTGGACCAGATCCTCGCCAGCCTGCCGGGCAGTAACGGGCGGGCGGCCCAGCGGCTGGCCGCCGAATTGAATGCGCGGCTGCGCTACACCGGGATCGACGAGATTCTCGGCTTCGGTCTGCATCTCTGGCTGACTGATTTCATCTCCCAGGTTCGCCATCTCGGCCAGACCGTCCACGAATCCTATCTGGAGGTCGTATGAAACTGTCCATACGCCACGACACCACCTACAGCTACACCGACGAAGTCTGCACCAGCATCCAGTTCCTGCGTTTGACGCCCAAGAACACCGAGCGCCAGCACATTCTGGAATGGCACCTGGAACTGCCGCGCCTGGTACGTAGCCAGCTCGATCCATACGGCAACATCCTGCATGTATTGACGATGGATGAGCCCCACGGCGCCCTTGTGCTGACCGCTTATGGTCAGGTTGAAATCGACCAGATGCTGGAGGTGGAGCACGACACTCAGTCGCCGTTGCCGTTCTTGCGCACCGGTCATCTGACCAAGGCTGACGACGCTCTCAACGCCTTTGCCATACAGCGGTGCGGCACGCGGCGTGATCGCGGGGCGTTGATTGACCTGATGAATGGCCTCGCCGATCACATGGTCTACAGCCCGGGCGCTACAACGGTGGACACCACCGCAGCCGATGCCTTTGCCGCCGGCGTCGGGGTCTGCCAGGACCATACCCATGCCTTCCTGGCCTGCGCTCGCAGCCTGGGCATTCCTGCGCGCTACGTCTCCGGTTATCTGTGCACGGAAGATGAAAGTCATCTGGCCAGTCATGCTTGGGCCGAAGCCTGGCTCGACGATGGTTGGTACAGCTTCGACGTCACCAACCGATTGGCGCGACCCGAGCGCCATCTGAAACTGGCGGTGGGCCTCGAGTACCTCGACGCTTGCCCGGTGCGTGGCATGCGTCGCGGGGGAGGGGCCGAGCACATGCTTGCGCGGGTCCAGGTGTCGTCCCAGTTGCAGGTACAGCACCAGTAAAAACTCACCCGCACCGTCACCATAACCGGCTATACCGTCTCCATGACGGTATGGCCGCTCATCATTCAGATCTTCGGCCAGCCACGCCCGCATCCGCGCCTTTCTCAGTCGGGTGCTGTGAGCCCGAACATCCCTGATGTGTGAGACCTGCCATGTTCACATTTTCTGCCCATGAGTATCCCTACGCCTCACAGCGTCAAAGTGTTTTCGCTAAACGCGGCATGGTCGCCGCCTCCCAGCCGTTGGCCGCCGAAGCCGGTATCGAGATCATGCGGCGCGGTGGCAACGCCATTGACGCCGCGATTGCCACGGCTGCAGCGTTGACCGTGGTCGAGCCGACCGGTTGCGGTATTGGCGGCGACGCCTTTGCGCTGGTCTGGACGCAGAACAAACTGCATGGCTTGAGCGCCAATGGCGGGGCCCCGCAGGCCCTGAGCATCAAAGCGGTGAGAGCCGCCGGCCACGAAAAAATGCCATTGCACGGATGGACACCCGTGACAGTTCCAGGCTGCCCGTCGGCCTGGGCTGAGCTGTCCAAACGTTTCGGTCGTCTGCCCTTTGCTGAGGTGTTGCAGCCAGCCATCAGTTTGGCGCACGACGGTTTTCCGGTGTCACCCGTGGTTGCTCTTCAATGGCAATCCGCATTGGAGAACTTCACCCCGAGCCGCAACGAAGTGCTCGATAGCTGGTTCGAAACCTTCTTGATTGACGGCCGGGCACCCCGCGCTGGCGAGATG
>NZ_JBFTLU010000295.1:0-7333 GCF_056396605.1 Pseudomonas sp. 05T35 | reverse complement strand
CAACGAACCAGCGCCATTGTTTTCAAATACCACTTCTCATCCACAAAGACAAAGAAATGGGCCACTTTCTTGTTTCCCAAGACTTTTTCGACGAACCCAAAGAGCCTCGCATAACCAAGTACCCAGTAGGATACCGAGCAACTAAAGAGACAGGTTGTATCCCTGACGCCATCGCGGGCAAGCCATGCTCCTACAGATTGGTCCAAAAAAACTGGACCACAACAGGCTTGCCCGCAATCAACGATTTAGGATCAACCCTCCGGCCGCAACATCAACACCGCCAACGGCGGCAGATTCAGCACCAGCGACAAGGGTTGGCCGTGGCTGCCCTCCTCTTCGGTCATCACACCGCCGCCGTTGCCATAGTTGGAGCCGGCGTAGATGCCCGCATCGCTGTTGAACACTTCATTCCAGTGCCCGCCAATGGGCACACCAATCCGATACGCCGGACGCGGCACCGGCGTGAAGTTCGCCACCACCAGCACCGGCCGCCCTTCCTTGCTCCAACGCAGCCAGGCATAGACGCTGTTCATCGCGTCATCGCCGATCAGCCATTGGAAACCCTGCGGCACATCGTCCTGATCGTGCAGTGCCGGTTCGGTGCGATACAGCTGGTTGAGGTCAGTCACCAGTTGTTGCACGCCGCGGTGTTCCGGGTACTGCAGCAAGTACCAATCCAGCTGCTGATCGTGATTCCACTCGCGCCACTGGCCGAACTCACAGCCCATGAACAGCAGTTTTTTACCCGGGTGCCCCCACATGAAACTCAGGTACGCACGCAAGTTGGCGAACTTCTGCCAGCGATCGCCGGGCATCTTGTCGATCAGCGAGTGTTTGCCGTGGACCACTTCGTCGTGGGAAATCGGCAGGATGAAGCGCTCGGACCAGGCGTAAACCAGGCCAAAGCTCAGTTCGTTGTGATGATGGGCGCGGTAGACCGGGTCCTGCTGAATGTAATGCAGCGAATCGTGCATCCAGCCCATGTTCCATTTGTAGTCGAACCCCAGCCCGCCATGCTGCGTGCCCTGGCTGACGCCCGGCCAGGCCGTGGACTCCTCGGCAATCACCAGCGCACCGGGCGCTTCGAGGTCGATCACATCGTTGAGGTGGCGGACAAAATCGATGGCTTCGAGGTTCTCCCGACCGCCATGGCGATTGGGTACCCACTCACCGGCCTTGCGTGAATAGTCGCGATACAGCATCGAGGCCACTGCATCGACCCGCAGCCCATCGACATGAAAGTGCTTGAGCCAGTGCAATGCCGACGCCAGCATGAAGCCATGCACTTCGGTGCGTCCGAGGTTGTAAATCAGCGTGTCCCAGTCCTGGTGAAAACCTTCCAGCGGGTTGCCGTACTCGTAAAGCGCGGTGCCGTCGAACTGCGCCAGGCCATGGGTATCGGTGGGAAAATGCGCCGGCACCCAATCGAGGATCACCCCGATGTCGGCCAGGTGGCAGGCGTTGACGAACGCGGCAAAGTCGCTGGGTGAGCCGTAACGGGCGCTCGGGGCGAATTGCGATAATGGCTGGTAACCCCAGGAGCCGCCGAACGGGTGCTCCATGATCGGCATCAGTTCGATATGGGTGAAACCGAGTTTCTGCACGTAAGGGATCAGATGTTCGGCCAACTCGCCCCAATGGTATTGGCGCGCCACTTCACCGACGTCATCCACTTCGCACTGCCAGGAACCGGCATGCAGCTCATAGATCGACAGCGGTGCGCTCGGCCGGTGGCGCTCGCCGCGTGTCTGCATCCAGTCCTGATCCTGCCAATCGATACGCAACGGTGAGGCGACTTTCGAGGCGGTGTCCGGCGGTAGCTGTGTCGCCAGGGCCATGGGGTCAGCCTTGAGCGGCAGAATCCCGTGGGCGCCGAGAATTTCGTACTTGTACGCCTCCCCCGCCTGCAAGCGCGGAACAAACAGCTCCCACACGCCGGACGGATGGCGCAGCCGCATCGGGTGACGACGACCATCCCAGACGTTGAAATCACCGACCACCGAGACCCGCCGGGCATTCGGCGCCCACACGGCAAAACGCACGCCGTCGACACCCTCGACATTTTTCAACTGCGCGCCCAGACACGCACTGAGATCCCGGTGATTGCCCTCGGCGAACAGATACAAATCCATCTCGCCCAACAACGGACCGAAGCTGTAAGGGTCCTCTGCGGTTTGCTCGCCACCCGCCCATCGGGTGCGCAACAGGTAAGCCCGGGACTGGTCAAAATGCCCGACGAACAACCCCGGCACTTCGGTCGGGTTCAAGCTGCCGAGCTCTTCGCCGGAGTCACGGGCAATCACCTGCACGCTCAAGGCGTCCGGCAGGTAGGCACGAATGAACTGACCGCCGGCCCCATCTGCATGGGGCCCGAGTATCGCGAACGGATCCTGATGCTCGGCGCGCACCAGCGCCTCAATGTCTCGCGCCGCCGGCAGCAGCGCTTCTTTCACCCGTCCCTGCTCCCTCAATGATGGCTCCGTCATGACTGCTCTCCACTCACATAGGAAAAGGGTTTGAGCCCACTCAACAACCCGTATAAACCGTGCAATGGCACGGGCAACCAGGTGGGACGATTTTCGGCTTCATACCCCACTTCATAGGCCGCCTTCTCCAGGCAGAACAACGCCAGTGCGGCGTCTTCGGCTGCAGGATCCTGCCAGGCATGAGCAAGACTAGCCGTTGCCTGCCGATACGCCTGAACAAACGCTGCCGTGGCCTCACGCAAATAACGTTCCGTCACCCGCTGACGTGCCGCCAGTGTCTGCGCGGTGACTTCAACCCCTTGCCCGTCCAGGGCCATCGCCGCCGCGTAATCGAACGAACGCAGCACGCCGCTGACATCCTTGTATGGACTGTGTTTGCCCCTTCGCTCATGCAATGGCCGCGCCGGTTCCCCCTCGAAATCGATCAGGTAGGCATCACCCTTGATCACCAGCACCTGGCCCAGGTGCAGATCACCGTGGACACGCATCTGCAAACCGCCCACCGCTTTTGCCGCCAGTTCCTGAATGTGCCTGAGGATGGCTCTCTTCTGCTCCTGCAAACGCACCACCAACACCTGGTCCTCCGGGCTCAGCCGGGCCTGATGCTGTTTGAGCAACTGCAAGGCGTGCTCCAGCTGTGCAGCAATGGCTTTGGCCAATGCCTGCTGATCCTTGTGCGTACTGACCCGCGAACCAAACGCCGGATTGTCACCCGGCGCGGCCAGTAGCTGGTGCATTTCCCCGAGTCGCTGTCCGAGCATGCCAGCGAAATCTTTCAATTCACCGAGCGCGTTGTAGTGCTGTTCCTGCTCGGACATGGCCTCGGCCAACTCATCGCGAATGGCCCGCTCAAGGTTGTTCTGGGTCCATTCCCAGGCATCGCCCTGATTGCTCAGATACCCTTGGGCGATCATCAACAGCGTGTCTTCACCTTGCCGATCACGGCGAATCACCGAGCCGAGCAACGGTGAAATATGCTTGAACCCGGCGGCGGTCAGGTAAGCGCTCATCTCCAGTTCCGGGTGTACGCCGCTGGCGACTTTGCGGATCAGCTTGAGCACCACGCTGCCGCCAATCACCGCGGAGCTGTTGGATTGCTCGGCCGACAAATAGCGCACGTCGCAGTCCGCCTCCAGCTTGAGGTCCGCCAGCCCGACAGTCGGTTCGAAACGAATCTCGCCGTCACTGGCGTCCAGCACCGTGTGCGCCTGCATCGCCTGGATCACCGCACGAATGAAACTGTCGAGGCTGAACGCGTCCGTCACCAAGCCCACTTGCCGCCCGCGCCGAACTCGCGCCAACGCCAGTTGCTGCGGCAATGCGGCGCCCACCTGGTCTTCGGCGAGAAACCCGAACGGCAGTTGATAACGGCTGGCCTGACCGTCGCTGACCACCTCGATTTCGCTGAACAGCACCGGATGCAGCGGATCACCAAAACGCACACCGTAAGCGATGTGCACCGTTTCGATACGGGAGTCCTTGCCGGCGAACCAACGTCGATTGTGCAACCAGCTCGGCAAAGCGCTTTGCTCCAGAATGGTGCGCGACGGTGCTTCGAGCAGCTCTTCCATGCGCTTTTTCAGGACCAGGGTGGTGAAGTCCGGCAAGCTTTGCGCAGGCTCGACATGCCAGCTCGGCATCTGGTTTTCCGCCGCCAGCACAAACCAGTAAAAGCCGTACGGCGCCAGGGTCAGCAGAAAGTTGAGCTGGCCAATCGGCGGGAACGCGTTGCCGCCGAGCATTTCCACAGGAACCATGCCAGCGAAAGCCGAAAGGTCCAGCTCGGCCGCCTGGGCACTGCGCGAAACGTTTGCCACGCAAAGGATGATCTCGTGTTTACCGTCATCACCGGTGTATTCACGGGTATACGCCAGAATCCGCCGGTTGCTCGGCGAGAGCATTTTCAAGCTGCCCCGACCGAAGGCCTTGGACTGCTTGCGGATCGCCAACATGCGCCGGGTCCAGTTCAGCAATGAATGCGGGTCGCCAGCCTGGGTTTCGACGTTCACCGACAGGTAACCGTAGAGCGGGTCCATGATCGGCGGCAGCACCAGGCTCGCCGGGTCGGCGCGGGAAAACCCGCCATTACGGTCGATCGACCACTGCATCGGCGTGCGCACGCCATCGCGGTCGCCGAGATAGATATTGTCGCCCATGCCGATTTCGTCGCCGTAGTACAGCGTCGGCGTCCCGGGCATCGACAGCAGCAGGCTGTTGAGCAGCTCGACGCGGCGCCGGTCACGCTCCATCAGCGGTGCCAGGCGTCGACGAATGCCGAGGTTGATCCGCGCGCGGCGGTCAGCCGCGTAGTAGTTCCACAGGTAATCGCGCTCCTTGTCGGTGACCATCTCCAGGGTCAGCTCATCATGGTTGCGCAGGAAAATCGCCCATTGGCAGTTGGCCGGAATCTCCGGCGTCTGGCGCAGGATATCGGTGATCGGAAAACGGTCTTCCTGGGCCAGCGCCATGTACATGCGCGGCATCAGTGGGAAGTGAAAGGCCATGTGGCATTCGTCGCCGTTATCGCCCTTGGTGTCTCCGAAATACAGTTGGGTGTCTTCCGGCCACTGGTTGGCTTCGGCCAGCAGCATGCGATCCGGGTAATGGGCGTYGATCTCGGCGCGAATCCGCTTGAGCACCGCATGGGTTTCGGGCAGGTTCTCGTTGTTGGTGCCGTCACGCTCGATCAGGTAGGGAATCGCATCCAGGCGCAGGCCGTCGATGCCCAGGTCCAGCCAATAGCGCATCACCGAGAGCACGGCTTTCATGACCTGCGGGTTATCGAAGTTCAGGTCCGGTTGATGGGAATAGAAGCGGTGCCAGAAGTACTGGCCGGCCACCGGGTCCCAGGTCCAGTTGGACTTCTCGGTGTCGAGAAAAATGACCCGCGTGCCGTCGTACTTTTGATCGTCATCGGACCAGACATAAAAGTCCCGCGCCTTTGAACCTGGCTTGGCCTTGCGCGCCCGTTGAAACCAGGGATGTTGATCGGAGGTGTGGTTGATGACCAACTCGGTGATCACCCGCAAGCCTCGATTGTGAGCATGTAATCCAGTTTGGCGATCAAACCGGGAAAGTCGCCGATTCCATCGTTGTTGGAGTCGAAATAAGACTTTACGTGAACCTGATAAATCACCGCATCCTTGTACCAGAGCGGGTCATTGCTGAAGGTGGCTGACCTGGGTTTCTTCGCCATTGGAAACTCCTGAGTACAGTGAGAACCTGTGGGAGCGAGCCTGCTCGCGATGACGGCATGACACCCACCATCAATGCTGACTGAGCGGGCGCTATCGCGAGCAAGCTCGCTCCCACATGATTCGTGGGGGCGGCTAAGCCGTTATCCGCCAAATCCCGAACGGCTGGTTCCACGGCTCGATGCGCATCCATTGGGTCTTGCCGTGCCAGTCCCAGCGGTGGCCGTTCATCAGGTCTTCACCCTGGGTCACCGCGTCGTCGGGCAAGCCCATCTCCCACAGTGGCAATTCGAAGTGCGCCTCCTGGGCGTTGAACGGGTCGAGGCTGACCGCCACCAGAATAAAATTGCTGCCATCGGCCGTGCGTTTACCGAAGTACAGAATGTTGTCGTTCCACACGTTGTAGACCTGCAGGCCCAAATGGCTGTGCAAGGCCGGGTTTTGCCGGCGAATACGGTTGAGCTGGGCGATCTCGGCGATGATGTTGCCCGGCGCAGTGAAGTCCCGGACACGGATTTCATACTTCTCGGAGTCGAGGTATTCCTCCTTGCCCGGCACTGGCGCCGACTCGCACAGTTCAAACCCCGAATACATGCCCCACAGGCCCGAGCCCATGGTCGCCAGCGCAGCCCGGATCAGAAAGCCGGCGCGGCCCGACTCATGGAGAAAGCCTGGATTGATGTCGGGCGTATTGACGAAAAAGTTTGGCCGAAAGCACTCGCGCCAGGGCGACTGGTTCAGCTCGGTGAGGTACGTCACCAATTCATGCTTGGTGTTACGCCAGGTGAAGTAGGTGTAGCTCTGGGAGTAACCGACCTTGCCCAGGCGCGCCATCATCGCCGGGGTGGTAAAGGCCTCGGCCAGGAAGATCACCTCGGGATACAACGCCCGTACGTCACCGATCAGCCACTGCCAGAACGGCAAGGGTTTGGTGTGTGGATTGTCGACCCGGAAGATTTTCACGCCCTCCTCGACCCAGCCGACCAYGATGTCCCGCAGTTCCAGCCACAGGCTGGGAATCGCCTCGCTGGCGTAGAAGTCGACGTTGACGATGTCCTGGTATTTCTTCGGCGGGTTTTCGGCGTATTTGATGGTGCCGTCCGGCCGCCAGTTGAACCAGCCCGGATGCTGTTTCAGCCACGGATGGTCCTGGGAGCATTGAATCGCGAAATCCAGCGCGATCTCCAGCCCGTGTGCGGCGGCGGCCTTGACCAGACGACGGAAGTCCTCGCGACTGCCCAACTGCGGGTGAATCGCCTCATGCCCCCCCTCGATACCGCCGATGGCGTACGGGCTGCCGTGGTCATCAGGGCCGGCAGTCAGGGCGTTGTTGGGACCTTTGCGATAGCTGCGACCAATCGGGTGGATCGGCGGGAAGTACAGCACGTCAAAGCCCATGTCCTGAATCATCGCCAGACGTGAATGCACATCGTTGAACGTACCGTGGCGATCCGGATCCTCGGTGATCGAGCGGGGAAACAACTCATACCAACTGGCGAACTGCGCACATTCGCGCTCGACGTCCAGTGGGTACTCCGGACTCAGGCTGAGGTAGGGACGCAGATCGGCCTCGGCCATCAACCCGGCACTGCGCGGGTGCAAAAACAGCGCGACTTGCTCGGTTTCAAGCAGCCCGGCCAGCTCATGGTGCAG
>NZ_JBFTLU010000294.1:0-5670 GCF_056396605.1 Pseudomonas sp. 05T35 | reverse complement strand
ACTGCACCGTCAGCGTTTACGGCGGTAACAGGCGCGGCCCATTGGGAAGTATTGATTCGCGCGCGGGCCATCGAAACCCAGTGTTACGTGTTGGCGGCCGCCCAGGGTGGCACTCATCCGGGGCCGCGTGAAACCTTTGGCCATGCAGCGATTGTTGACCCGTGGGGGCGCGTGCTGGCGGAACAGGATCAAGGCGAGGCCGTGCTGCTGGCCGAACGCGATAGCAGCGAACAGGCGTCCATCCGGGCGCGGATGCCGGTGTCCAGTCACCGGCGCTTTTTCTCGCAGGGCGCACAGCGACCTGCCTCAGAACGTGGAATTAAGGCGTAAAACCTATGAGCGAGTTGTTGTCCTCAGTCAGTGAACATCTGCTTGCGCCGGGCGGCGTGACGATCGAGAACCTGCAAAGCGTGTTGGGTGACCTGGCCGGCCCGGGCATCGATGCGGCCGACCTGTATTTCCAGGGACAGATCTCCGAGTCCTGGGCGCTCGAAGACGGTATCGTCAAGGAAGGCAGCTTCAACCTCGATCAGGGGGTCGGCGTGCGTGCGCAATCGGGTGAAAAAACCGGTTTTGCTTATAGCAATGCGATCACCCTCGAAGCCTTGGGTCTGGCGGCCCGTGCTGCGCGCTCTATCTCCCGTGCCGGGCAAAACGGTACGGTACAAGCGTTCAGCACCCAGGATGTTGCCCGTTTGTACGGGCCCGATAACCCGCTGGAAGTAATGACTCGCGCCGAGAAAGTCGAGCTGCTCAAGCGTATCGACGTGGCCACTCGCGCGCTCGATCCGCGTATCCAGCAAGTCACCGTGAGCATGGCCGGGGTCTGGGAACGGATTCTGGTGGCCTCCACCGACGGTGGACTGGCGGCGGATATACGACCGCTGGTGCGCTTCAATGTCAGTGTGATCGTCGAGCAGAACGGTCGCCGTGAACGCGGTGGTCATGGCGGCGGCGGGCGTACCGATTACCGCTATTTCCTCGCTGAAGACCGTGCCATGAGCTACGCCCGTGAGGCATTGCGCCAGGCGCTGGTGAATCTCGAAGCCATTCCGGCGCCGGCCGGTACCTTGCCGGTGGTTCTGGGTTCGGGCTGGTCCGGCGTGTTGCTGCACGAAGCGGTCGGTCATGGCCTGGAAGGAGACTTCAACCGCAAAGGCAGTTCGGCCTACAGCGGCCGCATGGGTGAAATGGTTGCCTCCAAACTCTGCACCATCGTCGATGACGGCACACTGGCCGGTCGCCGTGGATCGCTGAGTATCGACGACGAAGGTACCCCGACCGAGTGCACCACACTGATCGAAAACGGCGTGCTCAAGGGCTACATGCAGGACAAGCTCAATGCTCGCCTGATGGGCCTGGCGCGCACCGGCAACGGTCGCCGCGAGTCTTACGCGCATCTGCCGATGCCACGCATGACCAACACGTACATGCTCGGCGGCGAAAGCGATCCGGCAGAAATCATCGCTTCGGTGAAGAAGGGTATCTACTGCGCCAACCTGGGCGGTGGTCAGGTCGACATCACSAGCGGCAAGTTCGTGTTCTCCACCAGCGAAGCGTACCTGATCGAGGACGGCAAGATTACCGCGCCGGTCAAAGGCGCAACGTTGATCGGTAACGGTCCGGAAGCCATGAGCCGGGTGTCGATGGTCGGTAACGATCTGGCGCTGGACAGCGGGGTAGGGACGTGCGGCAAGGATGGTCAGTCGGTGCCGGTGGGTGTCGGCCAGCCAACCTTGAAAATCGACGCGATTACCGTGGGTGGCACGGGCGCGTAAGGGATGGAGCCTGGGGTGCGCGGCATGGCCGAACACCCCGGTCGAAGACTAACGCAAACCGCGTTGAGTCTCGTCCAGCTCACGGATGTACTTGAAGATTTTTCGGCTGGAAGCAGGAGGCTTGCTTTGGGCGAGCTCGTGCTGGGCCTGACGGATCATGGAGCGCAGTTGCTGGCGATCCGCGTCCGGGTAGTCGACGACGAACTTTTCCAGTACGGCATCGTCGCCAGCGATCAAGCGATCGCGCCAGCGTTCCAGACCGTGGAAACGTTCGTTGTACTGGCGAGTGGAGGCATCGAGTTGGTCAAGCAGCACCAAAATGGCGCTGGTGTCCTGATCGCGCATCAGCTTGCCGATGAACTGCAGGTGCCGTTTACGCGCGATATTCGCGGTGTGCTTGGGCGCATCGGCCAGGGCCCGGCGCAAAGCGTCGGTCAACGGCAGTTTTGCCAGCAAGTCAGGCTTGAGTGTTGTAAGGCGCTCGCCAAGGTCAACCAGAGCATGCAGCTCGCGTTTGACCTGGGATTTGCTTTTTTCTCCCCCGTCGAGGGAGTCGTCGTAAGAATCAACCATGGTGGCAGTCCGCAAAGAAACGCCGCCATGATAACCAGTCGGGGGCCGCTTGTCCGGCCCGGTCGCTCGATGACCTTAACCGAAAGCAGAATTTGAGTGGAGAACAGCATGAGTGCAGTTGAAAGCGTCGGCCCACAAGCGTTGCCGGCACTGCAAGAGCAAGTCGAGCAGATCATCGCCGAAGCCAGGCGTCAGGGCGCCAGCGCCTGCGAAGTGGCTGTGTCTCTGGAGCAAGGCCTGTCGACCACGGTGCGTCAGCGGGAGGTTGAAACCGTTGAGTTCAACCGTGACCAGGGTTTTGGCATTACCTTGTATGTTGGCCAGCGCAAAGGCTCGGCCAGCACCTCGGCCAGTGGCCCGGAGGCCATTCGCGAAACCGTCGCCGCCGCCTTGGCCATCGCCAAGCACACCTCCGAAGATGAGCACTCGGGCCTGGCCGACGCCGCGCTGATGGCCAAGGACTTGCCGGACTTCGACCTGTTCCACGAATGGGACATCACCCCTGAGCAAGCGATCGAGCGGGCGCTGGCCTGTGAAGCGGCGGCGTTCGCCACCGACAGCCGGATCAAGAACGCCGATGGCACCACCTTGAGCACTCACCAGGGCTGCCGCGTCTATGGCAACAGCCATGGCTTTATCGGTGGTTATGCGTCGACGCGTCACAGCCTGAGCTGCGTGATGATCGCCGAAGCTGACGGCCAGATGCAGCGCGACTATTGGTATGACGTCAATCGCCAGGGCAACTTGCTGGCCGATCCGGTGAGCATCGGCCAGCGTGCGGCGCAACGGGCAGCCAGCCGTTTGGGCGCGCGTCCGGTGCCGACCTGCGAAGTGCCGGTGCTGTTTTCCGCGGAACTGGCGGGTGGTCTGTTCGGCAGTTTCCTCGGGGCAATTTCGGGCGGCAACCTGTACCGCAAGTCGTCGTTCCTCGAAGGTGCGCTGGGCCAGAAACTGTTCCCTGAATGGCTGACTATCGATGAGCGCCCGCATCTGATGCGCGCCTTGGGCAGCTCTGCGTTTGATGGCGATGGTCTGGCGACGTACGCCAAACCGTTCGTCGAGAAGGGCGAGTTGGTGTCTTATGTGTTGGGTACGTATTCCGGACGCAAACTCGGCATGCCAAGCACCGCCAACGCCGGAGGCGTGCACAATCTTTTCGTTACCCACGGCGACGAAGACCAGGCGGCGCTGTTGCGTCGCATGGGGCGCGGCTTGCTGGTGACCGAATTGATGGGGCAGGGTTTGAATATGGTCACGGGTGACTACTCTCGCGGCGCGGCGGGCTTCTGGGTCGAGAACGGTGAAATCCAGTTCGCGGTCCAGGAAGTGACAATTGCCGGCAACATGCGCGATATGTTCAAGCAGATCATTGCCGTGGGTAATGACCTGGAACTGCGCAGCAACATTCGCACAGGCTCGGTGTTGATCGAGCGGATGACCGTAGCGGGTAGCTAAGCGCTACCGCKATAMAAAAAAAGCGCGCCACCCWTTGGGTGGCSCGCTTTTTTATTGCCCGACGCAAGCTCCCTCGCCACACAAGCCCGCTCGCAAAAAGGTTATGCGTTTACTCGCCTTCGCCGAAATAGTTGTTGATCAGTTCCTTCAACGCATCCAACGCATCCTGAGCCCGGTCCCCTTCTGCGTGAAGGTGGATCGTCGTTCCCTTGCCGGCAGCGAGCATCATCATGGACATGATGCTTTTGCCATCGACCATCTTGTCCTTGTCGGGGGTGCGGCCCACTCTGATCTCACAGGGAAACTCCGCAGCTTTGCCAACGAATTTGGCTGAAGCACGGGCATGCAGACCCAGTTTGTTGATGATTTCAATTTCCAGAGCAGGCATCGCGGTGTGAATCCTTTAGCTAAGGTCGCGGTGGCGAACCTGGACGTTCTTCAGGGATTGTTGCAGGACCTGGCCCAGACGTTCGGTCAGGTAGACGGAGCGGTGATGCCCGCCGGTGCAGCCAATGGCGATGGTGACGTAAGCGCGATTGCTGGCGGCAAAGCGCGGCAGCCATTTGAGCAGGTATGTGGAGATGTCCTGGAACATCTCTTCGACATCCGGCTGAGCCGCCAGATACTCGGCAACCGGCTGGTCCAGCCCGGACTGAGCGCGCAGTTCCGGCTTCCAGTACGGGTTCGGCAAGCAACGTACGTCGAACACCAGATCGGCATCCACCGGCATGCCCCGCTTGAAGCCGAAGGATTCCACCAGAAACGCAGTGCCCGGCTCTGGCTGGTTCAAGAGGCGCAACTTGATGGTATCGCGCAGCTGATACAGGTTCAGATTGGTGGTATTGACCTTGAGGTCTGCCAGGTCGGCAATCGGCCCCAGCAGATTGGTCTCGTCATTGATGGCTTCGGCCAGCGAGCGGTTGGCGTTGCTCAGCGGATGCCGGCGGCGGGTTTCCGAGAAACGCTTGAGCAAGGTTTCTTCGTCGGCGTCCAGATACAGCACATCGCATTGGATGTGCCGACTGCGCACTTCTTCCAGCAGCTCCGGGAAGCGTGAAAGGTGGCTGGGCAGGTTGCGCGCATCAATGGAAACCGCGACCAGTGGTTGCGCCAGTTCGGTGTGAATCAGTGCGCGCTCGGCCAATTCCGGTAGCAGGCCGGCCGGGAGGTTGTCGATGCAGTAATAACCGCTGTCCTCCAGTACATCGAGGGCGGTGCTTTTACCTGAGCCGGAGCGGCCGCTGACGATGATCAAACGCATGATTAGTGACCGTTCTGCTCGTCGAGGACAACCTGGTACAAGGCTTCATTACTTTTTGCGCTGCGCAGGCGATCACGGACTTCTTTGCGATCGAGCATGCTGGCGATCTGGCGGAGCAGTTCCAGGTGCGCATCGGTGGCGGCTTGCGGGACCAGCAGAACGAATAGCAGGTCGACCGGAGCACCATCGATGGCGTCGAAATCTATAGGGGCGTCCAGGTGCATCAAGGCACTGATGGGCGACTCGCAACCTTTGAGGCGGCAGTGGGGGATGGCGATGCCGTTGCCAAAACCGGTGGAACCGAGTTTTTCACGGGCGACCAGACTCTCAAAGACATCCTGCATGGCCAGACCCGGCACTTCACGGGCGATCAGGTTGGCAATTTGTTCGAGGGCTTTCTTTTTACTGCCGCCCGGCACGTTCACCAAGGAACGGCCGGGGGTCAGGATGTTTTCAAGTCGGATCATGGGTTGGGAGTGTTAACGACCGGTCGCGCCCTGGAGGAGGCTCTGGGTCTTTTCCTTATGCTTTTTGAGTTGTTTATCCAGCTTGTCGGTCAGGGCGTCGATCGCGGCATACATGTCGTTATGCTCAGCGTTGGCG
>NZ_JBFTLU010000293.1:0-5678 GCF_056396605.1 Pseudomonas sp. 05T35 | reverse complement strand
TCACCGAACCATCGGACGGGATCAGCACGACGTAGTCATCCGGGTTGACCATCTTGGCTTTATAGCTCAGGCCGTTGAAGTCCCAGACCACGCCGACTTCGACTTCACCCTTTTCCATGGTGGAAATCGTCGGGTTGGCCAGCGACAGGCGACCTTGCTTGGCGATTTCGGCGAACATCAGCAGTGCGGGTTGAATGTTCTTTTCATCACCACCGTTGGCGATGGCGGCGGCCAACACACCGTTGGCGGCTTGCGCAGCGGTGCTCACGTCACCGATGGAGACCTTGTATTTACCGGTCTTCAGGTCAGCCCACTTTGTCGGGGCTTCGGAACCGTGCAGCAGCTTCTTGTTGACGATGAACGCGATGGTGCCGGTGTAGGCCAGTGCCCAGTTACCGTCCTTGTCCTTGGCCCAGTCCGGAACGTGCGCCCAGGTGCTTGGCTTGTACGGTTGAACCACGCCCTGCTTGACCGCAATCGGGCCGAAGGCCGCGCCGACGTCGCCGATGTCAGCACTGGCGTTGTCTTTTTCGGCAGCGAACTTGGCGATTTCCTGAGCCGAGCTCATGTCAGTGTCGATGTGCTTGAGGCCGTACTTTTTGGAGAGGTCTTCCCAGGTGCCTTTCCAGTTGGCCCAGTCATCGGGCATACCGACGCTGTTGACGGCGCCTTCCGCTTTTGCAGCGGTCTCCAAGGCTTTTAAATCGGTGTCAGCCGCCATGGCTGCGGTGCACATGGCGATGGTCGAGCCTAACAGTGATGCCAGGAAAAGCTGTTTCATCCGAAGCTCCTTTGGGCGTATTCAACGCTGCGTTTTGCGGTTTGTTGGTCTAGGTCAGCAATACCTGAGCCAATTTAGGTGAGCGGGATGACACTTTGATGTCGGTATCAGGCGCGCTCGCATTCTTTTCGCTCGGTAGTGGTGGCTGCGAAGTAAGCGTAGACCATGGCCAGAAGGCCGGTTTGCAAGGACTTGGCCGCTTATTTGCACAGGTCTGGATCAGCCGTTCGGCGGCTTTGTCATTGATCAGTCATATGTATTGCCTAGGCTTGCAATACGTTTCAGGACGCGTTTTTTGGCGCAGTCCTGCCCCGAAACAGTGCTGGTCTAGTCCAGATAGGTAACGGTGATGCGTGAAGAGGCAACGAAAGCGGTGACAGCCATCGGTCAGGTGCTCCAGGAGCAGATCGACCACGGTCTGCTGGCGCCCGCGAGCAAGCTGCCGGCCGAGCGCAAACTCAGTGAGTTGTTCGGAACTACGCGGATCACCGTGCGTGAGGCGTTGTTGCAACTGGAAGCGCAGGGGCAGATTTATCGCGAGGAGCGGCGCGGCTGGTTTGTCTCGCCACCGCGTCTGGCGTACAACCTGATGCAACGCAGCCACTTTCACGCGATGGTCAGTGCGCAGGGGCGGGTGCCCTCGACCGAGGTGATTTCGGCGCGGTTGCAACCGGCGTCAGCGGCAGTGTGTGCCTGGTTGCAGCTGCCGGCGTTGTCGAGTGTGATTCAGATCTGCCGTTCGCGGCGTATCGATGGGCGGTTGGTTTTGTATGTCGAGCACTATTTGAATCCGCAGTTTTTTCCGGGGATTCTGGCGTTTGATCTCAATCAGTCGATTACCGAGTTGTATGCGCGGCATTACGATTTGCACTATGGGCGGGTGCGCTTCGAAATTGTGCCGACGGCGTTGTCGGTGGATGCGGCGGCCGCACTTCGGGTGTCCGTGGGCAGTCCGGGGTTGCGGATTGCGCGGGTCAATTATGATCAGCATGGGCGGTTGATCGATTGTGATCTGGAGTTCTGGCGGCATGATGCGATTCATGTCGGGGTGGATGTTGCCTGAACTCTGCTTTTAATAAGGTGCGGTGGGTCACGCTGGTGAAACGTCATGGGTATTAACTAAATATTCTGAAATTATAAGTTTGTTAGTTGTTCTGTGTGGGTGTGCCGATTTTATGTAAGGTGGTCCTGAGTCGCTCTTGTGTTGCGGCTTTTGGATGTTTACTTATATAAGGATATTGGTATGTTTGGATACGGGCACGATGATCGCAATGAAAACCTCCGGGGTACCATGAGTATTTTTGGGAGGCCGGTTTCAGTCATTCGTTCAAGTGAAATTGGAACTCAGCGGTCTCATGTTGAACCGACCCTGTTTTATTTTTATGGTGGTGAAGGTAAATACAGCATCTCTGCTGGGGATATCGCAGATAAAAAATATGTTGCCCTGGATAAAGAAGGCTACCTGTGTATTGGGGGGCGTGCCGAACCGTTCACCCTGTTGGATGCCAATGATAGGCCTCTACAGAACAACCGTCCTCAAGGCGAGGTGGTGATTAAAATGTATGCGTCCTATTCCGCAGCTGTTCTGCAGTTTGGTGGAGACGAGGCTTTTGATGATCGGGATACACTCTACAATTTCTTGATCGCCGGACGCAAAGTCGAGGGTATAGATAGACATGGTGATGCTTATTATCTGGTGCCAACGGGAGACGGTTCGTGGAAGAAACACCCCGCCGATAAGCCCTTTGCACATAAGCCGGTGCCTATCGTATTGAATATCAAATAATCGTAAACGCAGGTTGTCGGGTTTTTCGTCGCCATCTGCTCGACTGATATCAAGCATTTTGAAGTGAATGCAGCTCGGGAGGAACCCGAGCTGCATTTGTCGGCTATTCCTTCTCCAATCCACCACCCGCTGCCGTCACCACCTGAATACTCATCCTCGGCGTTGCCAGATCCAGCCCGGCTTCATCCAGATGGCGTTTGAGCGACAGGTTGAACGCGCGCGACACTTCCCACTGTTTGATCGGCGCGGTCTTGAACCGTGCGCGCAGAATCGCGCTGCCGGACTCGAAACTCTCAACGCCCTGGATCTCCAGTGGCGACCAGATGTTGCGACGTTGTATCGGGTCGGTGCGCATCTTCTGGCCGACGTCGCGCATCAGTTTGATCGCGTCATCGATTTCCATGTTGTACGGCACTGCCACGCGGAAGATCGCGTAGCCGAATTCCCGTGAGTAGTTCTTGATGCTTTTGATTTCACTGAACGGGATGGTGTGCACGATGCCGTCGATATCCCGAAGCCTCACGGTGCGGATAGTCAGGCCTTCGACGGTGCCCAGGTGGCCGCCGACGTCCACGTAGTCGTCGATGGCCAGCGAGTCTTCGATGATGATGAACAGCCCGGTGATCAGGTCGGCAACCAGCGACTGCGCGCCAAAACCGATGGCCAGGCCGATTACGCCGGCACCTGCCAGCAGCGGTGTGACGTTCATGCCCATGTTGGCCAGTGCGACGATCATCCCGATGATGAAGATCGCCACGAACAGTATGTTGCGAATCAGCGGCATCATGGTTTGCGCCCGTGCATTGGCCTGGCCTTTGCGCGAGCGGGTGAGGGCGTGGTGCACGGCGGTGTCGCTGAGGATCCAGATCAGCCACGCGAAAATCAGCGTACCGCCCAGGCTGAACAGTTTGACGCTGACTTCATGGCCTTCACCTTCGGTGAAGCGGATCAGCGACATGCCCCAGACCCGCAAGCCGAGTTCGATGAACACTAGCCACACCGCCAGATGCGCGAGGGTATAGAAGAAGTTCTTCAGGCGCTCCGAATACAGCGCGTGACGCTTTGCCCCGCGTTGTGKCTTGAGCGCGTGGCGGCGGACGAGGCCGTTGATGACCATGCACAACACCAGCAGCACGGTGCAGATCAGTGATTGGCGCAGCGCGGTGCTGGTGTCGCCGGCAGAGACGAAGGTGGCGAACAGCGAGATCCCCACCAGCACCAGCGCAGGCAAGAACCAGAAGGTCCCAAGAATCTCGATCGTGTCGCTCAGCGCACGGCGGGTCAGTCGCCGCGACAGCGGCTGGTTGCGGATCAGGTGGGCAATGGGCCGACGGAATCGCAGAATGAACAGGCCGGTGAAAATCGYTGCCAGCACATTGGCGATGGTCGCGGTGATGTGGGCCAGGTGAATGCCGAGGCTGGTCACCAGCCGTGGGTCGTTCAAGGCTTCGCCGAAGGCCGCAAAACTGCCGATCAGCCACAGTGGGCGAAAGGCCTGGTGCCGCAGGATGTACAGGGCACGATGACGGTGCGGGCCGTCGAGTACGGAGAACGCGATCACGCAGATCGCCGAGAAGCAGGTACCGACCACCAGTGCATAAGCCAGCACCATGGCCAGGTATTTACCCAGCGATGAGGGCAAGGCATAGCTCATGTAGACGGTAATCAGCAGCGCGATCAGCCAGGGGCCGAGTTTACGCAGGGCAAAGCGCAGCATGTCCCAGGTCTTGGGGTGTTGCGGCAGTTCTTCGGTCAGGCCGAAGCGCGTTCGAACGCGATGACCGAGCCAGATCAGCGCAGCGGCGAGCAGGCTCCAGAGCATCAGGATCAGAGCGAAGGCAAAGAGCATCGGCAGCCATTCACTGGCTGGCAGCATCAGTGCGCTCAGTTCGTCCTTGGCCAGTTCGAACTCATCGGACCAGCGAGTGAGCGGGCTGTCGGCGCCGGAAAACTGTTTTTCGAGGTTGGCCAGGGTGCCGCCGATCAAGCCGAGTACGCCATCTTCGGTCGGTGTCTGGGCTTTTTTGCTGACGTCGCGCAGTTTCTTCAGGTCGGCCAGCAACCTGGCTCGTTGCTGATCGTTTTCCAGTGATTTGATCACTTCGTCCAGCGATTGCCCCAGCGGTGCGGTCGCTTCCGGTTGGGCTTTGGGTGAGCCRTTGAGCAGGCTCGGCAGGCCGACAGCCTGAGCAGGCACCACGGGAAGCAGCATCAACAGGCAGATGAACAGCGCAGACGGCAGGGCAAAAAGACGAGCGAACACTAGGCGGTCAACCTCAACGGGTACAGGTCGACCGAGTGTACGAGCGGGGCAAAACCAATGCGAGCGCAGTCAGTGCTTTTATTCGTTCAGCTTGGCGAGGATTTTGTAAATTACGGTGGCGAGGATCAGCAGCATGCCGATCCACATCGAGAGCACCCCGGCGTTCTTGTCACGAAAGTTGAAGCCAATGGCCAGCAGGATCATTCCCGAGAGAATCGGAATGAGCATGGAGTTGAACACAGACATCGAGATCATGACGACAGCCTTGTCGGGGACGGTGATGTAAGTCTAGGTGGCTTTTGTGCGAAGTGGGTTGATGCGAATCAGAAATGGTTCGGCAGCATCCCGTAACTACAGTGGCGAGGGAGCAAGCTCCCTCGCCACAGGGATTGCGTTACGGCAACTCGCGACAGGCGTAGAAAGCGCTCAGCACTTTGACCAGGTGCGCCAGGTCATGGCTGCCGCACAGTTCGCGGATCGAGTGCATGGCAAACGTCGGCAGGCCGATGTCCACGGTGCGCACGCCCAAATGACTGGCGGTGATCGGGCCGATGGTCGAGCCACAGCCCATGTCGCTGCGCACCACGAAGCTTTGCACCGGAACTTCTTCGGCCATGCACAGATGACGGAAGAACCCTGCAGTTTCGCTATTGGTTGCGTAGCGCTGGTTGCTGTTGACCTTGATCACCGGACCGGCATTGAGTTTAGGGCCGTGGTTGGCGTCGTGCTTGTCGGCGTAGTTGGGGTGTACGCCGTGGGCGTTGTCGGCCGAGACCAACAGCGATTTCTGAATGGTGCGGACGAACTCGTCGCCCTCAGGCAGCAAGCGGCGCAGGGTTTGTTCGAGC
>NZ_JBFTLU010000292.1:0-5682 GCF_056396605.1 Pseudomonas sp. 05T35 | reverse complement strand
GGTCAGGCCCTGGCCTGCCGCAACGCGCTCGTTCAGTTGATCTTCCGTCGGCAGGAACTCGATGGCACGGTCCAGCTTGCCACGACCTTCCAGGTCGTTCATCAGACGCTTGTATTCGGCAATTCGCACGTAGGCACGACGGGCTGCCAGGGACAGGGCCTGGGTCTGCTTGTAGTTGTTGCCGAGAACCAGACCGCCGACTTCATCCGTCATGCTGCCGAGCAACTGGTTACGTTGCTTCTCGGTCATGTCGCCAGCCTGCACCACTTCGTTGAGCAGGATCTTGATGTTCACTTCGTGGTCGGAGCAGTCCACGCCACCGGCGTTGTCGATGAAGTCGGTGTTGGAGCCGCCGCCATTGAGACCGAATTCGACACGACCCAGTTGGGTCATACCGAGGTTACCGCCCTCGCCCACGACTTTGCAGCGCAGTTCGTTGCCGTTCACGCGCAGCGCATCGTTGGCCTTGTCGCCGACATCGGCGTGGCTTTCGCTGCTGGCTTTGACGTAGGTACCGATACCGCCGTTCCACAACAGATCCACTGGCGCCTTGAGCAAGGCGTTCAGCAGTTCGGTCGGGGTCAGCTTGTCGGCCTGAATGTCGAAGCGCTCTTTCATCTGCGGGGAAATCGCGATGCTCTTCGCGCTACGGGAGAAGATCCCGCCGCCTTCAGACATGATGCTGGTGTCGTAATCCGACCACGCCGAACGCGGCAGGTCGAACAGACGCTGACGCTCGGCGAAGCTGTTGGCAGGCTCAGGGTTCGGGTCGATGAAGATGTGCAGGTGGTTGAACGCGGCAACCAGTTGCAGCTTGTCGGACATCAGCAAGCCATTACCGAACACGTCACCGGCCATGTCACCAACGCCGACCACTGTGATGCTGTCTTTCTGGACGTTGATGCCGCGCTCGCGGAAGTGACGTTGGACGCCAACCCACGCGCCTTTGGCGGTGATGCCCATTTTCTTGTGGTCATAACCGGCCGAGCCGCCCGACGCGAAGGCGTCACCGAGCCAGAAGCCGTAGTCGATCGCAATACCGTTGGCGATGTCGGAGAAGGTCGCAGTGCCCTTGTCCGCTGCCACTACCAGGTACGGGTCATCGTCGTCATGACGCACGACGTTGGCCGGCGGTACCAGCGCGCCGTCTTTCAGGTTGTCGGTGATGTCCAACAGACCGGAAATGAAGATGCGGTAGCAGGCGATGCCTTCTGCTGCGATCTCATCACGGCTACCGCCCAGTGGCAGGCGACGCGGCAGGAAGCCGCCTTTGGCGCCCACTGGCACGATGACCGAGTTCTTCACTTGCTGGGCTTTTACCAGGCCCAGGACTTCGGTACGGAAATCTTCTTCACGGTCGGACCAGCGCAGACCACCACGAGCCACGTTGCCGAAGCGCAGGTGCACGCCTTCGACGCGCGGCGAGTAAACGAAGATTTCGAACTTCGGTACCGGCTTCGGCAGCTCTGGAATAGCGTGCGGGTTGAACTTGAAGCTGAAGTAGGACTTGTTCTGACCGTTGGCATCGGTCTGGTAGAAGTTGGTCCGCAGGGTTGCCTTGATCAGGTCCAGGTAGCGACGCAGGATGCGGTCTTCGTTCAACACTTGAACGTCGTCCAGAGCACTCAGGATCGCTTGTTCCAGGCGCAGCTGCTTGTCGTCGAGGTCGTCGCTGGTCAGCTTGCGCGCCAGGTAGAAACGGGTCTTGAACAACCGGGTCAACTCGCGAGCGATGTCGGTGTGGTTGTTCAGGGTGCTGGCGATGTAGCCCAGGTCGAAGCCCAGACGAATCTGCTTCAGGTAACGGGCGTAAGCGCGCAGCAGCGCCACGTCGCGCCACGGCAGGCCGGCGGTCAGTACCAGACGGTTGAATGCATCGTTTTCGGCGTCGCCGCGAACGATGTGGACGAAGGCGTCCTGCAGGGTGTCGTTGAGCTGCTGGATATCGAGTTCCAGGCCTTCAGCGGCGGTGAACGCGAAGTCATGAATCCAGAACTCGCGACCGTTGCTGTGACGCAGGCGATACGGGAACTCGCCCAGCACGCGCAGGCCGAGGTTTTCCAGAATTGGCAAGACGTCGGACAGCGCCAGCGGGGTATCGGCGTGGTACAGCTTGCAGTGCAGCTCGCGCTGACCGGACACCTGACCCAGTGGCTGATAGAAGCTCATGACCAGTGGATTCTTTTCGCTCAGGCTCAGCAGGTGCTGCATGTCGACCACGGCCGAATGCGCGGCGAAACGCTCACGGTAGCCGGCCGGGAAGCCTTTCGGGAAGTCGGACAGCACATTGGTGCCCTGGGCTTCGCCGAAGCTTTCGACCACCAGGCTTGCGTAGTCGTCCTGCCAGCTGCGGCAGGCCTGGACCACTTCTTTTTCCAGCAGCAGCGGGTCGATGTCCAGACGGTTCTTCGGGTCGACCCGCAGAATCAGTTGTACACGGGCCAGCACGGACTCGGAGAAGAAGGTCCAGAATTYGCAATCGGTCGCTTTCAGGCGATCCATCAGCACTTGCTGGATCTTCTGACGCACTTCAGTGGAATAGATGTCGCGTGGCACGTAGGCCAGGCAGTAGCAGAAGCGACCATACGGGTCTTTGCGCAGGAACACGCGAATCTTGTTGCGCTCCTGGATCTGCACGATCGACATCACGGTGCTGAACAGTTCGTCGACCGGAGTCTGGAACAGATCGTCACGCGGCAGTACTTCGAGTACCTGGGCCAGTTCCTTGCCCAGGTGCGCCTTGGACTGGAAGCCGGAGCGCTGTTCGATGACATCGACCTTGCGGCGGATGTACGGAATGACCCGCACGCTTTCGCCATACACCGACGAGGTGTACAGGCCCATGAAGCGGCATTCCTTGATGACTTTACCGCTGGCATCGATCTGACGGATCGATACGTAATCCGGGTAAGCCGGACGGTGCACACGGCTTGGGTGCGCAGCCTTGGCGAACGACAGCGGCGTCGGTTCGCGCAGGTAGTTCACGGCGTAGTCTTCGATACGCAGGTCGTCAGCCGTCRGGCCGGCACGCAGCAATCGGGTCAGGCCCAGGAACGAGCTCTGGTCGTACTCGATATGGCCGCCATCCTTGTCGTCGCGAACCACGAACTCTTCGTAACCGAGGAACGTGAAGTGGTTGCCCACCAGCCACTCGAGGAAGCCTTTGATCTCGCTCTTTTCTTCGGCATCGACGGCAAACTTGCTTTTGTCGATGCCTTCGATCAGCTCCTGGACCTTGGCTTTCATCGGTTCGAAATCGGCGACCGCAACGCGGACCTCACCGAGAACCTGCTCCAGCTCCTTGCTCAATACATTGAGCTCGGCGGTATGGGCGCAACGATCGATCTCAAGGTACATCAGCGATTCTTGCAGAATGCCTTCGCCCTGGGTGCCTTTCGGCAGGATTTCCAGCAGTTCGCCCTTGGCGCCGCGACGCACGCTCAGCACCGTGGTTTGCAAGGTATGGATGCTGTAGCCGCGACGGTTCAGCTCGGTGCGCACCGAGTCGACGAGAAATGGCAAGTCATGGTGCAGCACTTCGACCGCTGTGTGGGTCGACTGCCAGCCGTGACGTTCGTAATCGGGGTTGTAAACGCGCACCTGTGGTTGCGCGTGATCAAAGCGCTCAAGCAGGCGCCAGGCAGAAAGGGTGCAGCCGGCGAGGTCGGACAACCGGCGCTGGGTCAGCTCATCGAGGGAAATAATGCCGAAGAATTGTTCAGCGAACAGCGCCACTTGTGGCAGTGACTGTTCACTGATGTGCTGCGCCAGTGCCGCTTGCAGTTGTTGCTGGAAGTCGGCTTTGCTGGCTGCGGTGAAGAACGCCATCTGTGGTACTCCGCTTGGGCTTGTTATTGATGGAAGCGTCGCGTGCAAAACCCCTGTCGGGGCAATCCGTCACCCTGTTCCTGAATCTCGGGCAGAGGTTAACAGGGTGACAGGTGGGTGAAGCTGGACGAGACACTCAGGTCACATTCACCTTCCATAAATGGGCATCTGTAAAAACGACTACCGGGTAGACAAGTAATGTCTTTAGAGGTGCCCATTGGTTGCGCAGCTTATCGGGTGCGACAACCTGCCTGCTTGCGATGCTGCGACATATTCGGTCATAGGCACGTAACTCATCGGCAGCGCATCGAACAACACTAGCAGTTGCGTGAAAAAAAGACGGTTTTGTGCCCGGATTCACGGCACCTGCGTACTAGAAATGACCGATAATCCCTCCGGTGTTCACAACACATTTTCTGACAYACAGCCGAGCAGAAATCCCCTCGGGCTGGCAGAATCGGATTTTGTTGTCTTTATAACGCTCGTTGAGCCAGGAATCACCCCATGCAACTGACCACCGCCCACCTGATCGCCAACCCGTGCGATGACGAAGAAGACAACATGGCCATGCTCTGCTGCCACAGCAATCAGGGCGAGATGTTCTTGATGACTCGCTACCCGGACGAAGATGAACTGGAGATCACCCTTGATGGTGAGCCGTCGACCCTCGATGGCGTGAAAGTCACCCTCAGCCCTACCCGCCTGCTGATCGAAATAGCCGCCGCTGACGCCGATGCGCTGAATGGCGACGATCATCTGGAAATCCACCACAGCACCGCGCCGGCGGATCTGGCTGAAGTGGAAGAAACGTTGCAGAACATTCTCAAGGGCACGGGCACTTATGTGAGCCAGTTGAGCTGACCCGAGCGGGTGGYCTCACGGCCCCCGGGAAGATTGACTATGCTTGCCTCATACACTCCGGTGACGAGGGATTTATGGACGATCCAGTCGACAACAAGCCACCCAGCTTCTGGCAAATGCTGCAGAGCGTGATGGCGGCGGCGTTCGGCGTGCAGAGYGGGAAGAACCGCGCCCGCGATTTCACGCACGGCAAACCCAGTCATTTCGTGATATTAGGCATTCTGTTCACCGCGGTCTTTGCGCTGACGCTGTTCGGTATCGTGAAACTGGTCCTGCATCTGGCCGGGGTTTAGTAGCCGAGCGTCAGTGCATGAGTGTTTGCAGGCTGAACGGGTAGCGATAACCCAGGGGACGATCCTTGGCCGACAGGCTGCGGAAGTTCACGCCGTAGTTCTGCGTGGCTCCCATGGCCAACAATTGCCTGGCCTGCTCCCGATCAATCAACTGCAACAACGGGATCTGCCGATCACGGCCGCCATATCGTTCGACATGGACGCCCTGATCATAGTCATGCAATTGCACCAGCGCCCAGCCGCCCAGACTGAAGTGCCCGCCCACCAATACGCTAAGACGACCATCCAGCAGCGCCTGCAAGGCTGACGGCGAGGTATTCACGGCGCTGAACAGCGCGCCCTTGCCCGGTGTGCCGCCCGCTTCTTCATAGGCCTGCATCGCGCCAAACGCCATTTCATCGTTGGCCGACCAGATCAGCGAGGTCTTCGGATAGCGCTTGAACAGCAACGTCGCCTGCTCATGAACGCGCTGACGGTTCCAGGCGCCGTACACCACTTGCTGCAAATGCACCTCGGGGTGCTCGCGCAACGCCCGCATCATGCCCTGTTCACGCAACTGCGAGGCCGGTGTGATTTTCAAACCGGCAAACGCCAGCAACTCAAGTTTCTGACCGGAGGCAACCGGAGGATGCAGGCGGATCAACTCCTTGAGCATCAGGTAACCRCCCTCCTCATCGTTGGGCACCAGGCTACCGAGCAA
>NZ_JBFTLU010000291.1:0-6849 GCF_056396605.1 Pseudomonas sp. 05T35 | reverse complement strand
ACGACCGTCAGGCGCATCTGGAAGCCTCGCGCTGCCTGTATTGCTATGACGCGCCGTGCGTCAACGCATGCCCGAGCGACATCGATATCCCGTCGTTCATTCGCAACATCCATCAAGAGAACGTCCAGGGCGCCGCGCAAACAATCCTCTCGGCGAACATCCTGGGTGGCAGTTGCGCCCGGGTCTGCCCGACAGAAATCCTTTGCCAGCACGCCTGTGTGCGCAACAACGCCGAGGAATGCGCGCCGGTACTGATCGGTCTGTTGCAGCGCTACGCCATCGACAACGCACACTTCAGCGAGCACCCGTTCCAACGCACAGCGGCCACCGGCAAACGGATTGCCGTGGTCGGTGCCGGACCTGCCGGTTTGTCGTGCGCACACCGCAGCGCCATGCATGGCCACGAGGTGGTGATTTTCGAGGCGCGGGAAAAGGCCGGCGGACTCAACGAATACGGGATCGCCAAATACAAACTGGTGGATGACTTTGCCCAGCATGAGTTGGAATTCCTGCTGGAAATCGGCGGCATCGAAATCCGCCACGGGCAAAAACTCGGTGAAAACCTGAGCCTCAGCGAACTGCATCAACAGTTCGACGCAGTATTCCTCGGCCTTGGCCTGGCCGCCAGCAAACAGCTGGGGCTGGCTGACGAAGACGCCCCAGGGTTGTTGGCCGCTACCGATTACATTCGCGAACTGCGCCAGGCCGATGACCTGAGCCAATTGCCGCTGGCCGATCATTGCATCGTCCTCGGCGCCGGCAACACGGCAATCGACATGGCCGTGCAAATGGCCCGCCTCGGTGCCCGCGACGTGAATCTGGTGTACCGCCGTGGTCTTGAGGACATGGGCGCAACCAGTCATGAGCAGGACATCGCCAAGGCCAATCAGGTACGGCTGATGACCTGGGCGCAACCGCAGGACGTCTTGCTCGACGATAAAGGCCAGGTGCGCGGCATGCGTTTCGCCCGCACACGTATGGACAATGGCCGGCTGATCAGCACCGGGGACACCTTTGAGCTGGCCGCCGATGCAATCTTCAAAGCCATCGGCCAAAAATTCGACGACAGCGCACTGAGTGATCCRCTGGCCCGCGAACTGAAACGCCAGGGCGACCGAATTCAGGTGGACGTAGTCCGAGCGTTCGAGGCCGGCTGGGGGGGCGTGGTCTGGAAAACCCTGGGCGAAGACCCGGCGGCGGTCAACGTTTCGTCGCGTTACTCCGCGCATTTTGGCGCCAACCGTGAAGTCATGGGCATCAACAACATCGAGCTGATCACTGACCGCTCACTGGAGATCAATCTACGGGAAATCACCCAGGTCAAAAAAGACTGGCCGGATCGCGCACTGATCGTGTCGCTGATGGTGCCCTGCGTCGAGGAGTCGTGGAAAAACATCCTGCCGCTGGTAGAAGCCACCGGTGCCGACGGCATCGAGCTTAACTTCGGCTGCCCCCACGGCATGCCGGAACGTGGCATGGGTGCGGCAGTGGGTCAGGTGCCGGAATACGTCGAGCAAGTTACTCGCTGGTGCAAGACCTATTGCTCGCTGCCGGTGATCGTCAAGCTCACGCCGAACATCACCGACATCCGCGTCGCCGCCCGAGCGGCCCATCGTGGTGGCGCCGATGCGGTGTCGCTGATCAACACCATCAACTCGATCACCAGCATCGACCTGGATCGCATGGTTGCGCATCCGATGGTTGGCAGCCAAAGCACCCACGGCGGTTACTGCGGTTCGGCGGTCAAACCGATTGCGTTGAACATGGTCGCCGAAATCGCCCGCGACCCGCAGACCCAAGGCCTGCCCATTTGTGGCATCGGCGGCATTGGCAGTTGGCGTGACGCTGCTGAATTCATGGCACTGGGCAGTGGCGCGGTGCAGGTGTGCACGGCGGCGATGCTGCATGGTTTTCGGATCGTCGAGGAGATGAAGGACGGGCTGTCGCGTTGGATGGACAGCCAAGGCTACTCAAGCGTGCAGGACTTTTCCGGGCGTGCGGTGKGCAATACCACGGACTGGAAATACCTGGACATCAACTATCAGGTGATTGCCAAGATCGACCAGCAAGCCTGCATCGGTTGCGGCCGTTGCCACATCGCCTGCGAAGACACCTCACACCAGGCCATTGCCAGCCTGAAACAACCGGACGGCACCCATAAATATGAGGTGATCGACGATGAGTGCGTGGGCTGCAACCTGTGCCAGATCACCTGCCCGGTGCAGGACTGCATCGAGATGGTGCCGATCGATAACGGGAAACCGTTCCTGGACTGGGACCATGATCCGAGGAATCCCTATCATGTCGCGGGTTGAGATCTGCGTCGCCTGAGCTGACGCCATCGCGAGCAGGCTCGCTCCCACATTGGATCTCCAGCGTAAACCAGATCCCTGTGGGAGCGAGCCTGCTCGCGATGAGGCCATCAGCCGCGCAACAAATCTTAAGGCTCCAACCCGATCCCCCGCAAAATCACGCTGGTCACGGTCTGCACCGCGCGCTCGAATTGCATGTCCGACAGCGGTTGATGGTCGTTGAGGATGTTGATCTGGTGATCGAAGTCGGCGTAATGCTGGGTCGAGGCCCAGATCATGTACAGCAGGCTTGAAGGCTCCACCGGCAGGATGCGTTTATCCTCCACCCATTGGC
Organism: Pseudomonas sp. 05T35; assembly: GCF_056396605.1. Lineage (NCBI taxonomy): Bacteria > Pseudomonadati > Pseudomonadota > Gammaproteobacteria > Pseudomonadales > Pseudomonadaceae > Pseudomonas > Pseudomonas sp. 05T35. The sequence continues at coordinate 4,203 of NZ_JBFTLU010000291.1, read as the reverse complement.
GAATTTTCGCTTCCTTCATCTTGGCCCAGTCGTACAGGCTGGCGTCCAGCGCCTCACCCAATGTCGGTGCACCATGGATGATTTCATTGGCCCAGACTTTCGAGCCATACGGCCGGCTGCGGGAATGGTTCATCTTGGCGCGGATGTAACTGCTGAGCACCACCCGCGGGTCATCGAACATCTCGAAGCACAGCGCGTCCTGCTTCCAGACTTCCAGCAAATCGAACAGCACCGCGCTGTACAGCTCAGCCTTGGTGCTGAAGTAGTAATGCAGATTGGAGCGCGGCAGTTGCACTTCTTTAGCAATGTCGGCCATCGCGGTGCTGCCAAAACCTTTCTCGGCGAAGACCTTCTCGGCGGCCAGGAGGATTTTCTCGACGTTACTGCGACGGATCTCGATCTTGTGATTGCCCATAAGGGCTCCCTGACAGCGGCATAGGTCAAGACTAGCATTCGCCACCTGCGAAACGAAACGTCGTACAGGGTCCGAGGCATAGGTAAACTGTCGCATCTTCCAATCTGCCTGATAGGTGCTGACCGATGTTGCTGAAAAAAGCCCTGACTGTGACTGCCCTCCTCGGCTCGCTGTTCGCCTCCTCGGTGTTTGCTCACGCTCACCTGAAAAGCTCGACGCCGGCCGCCGACAGCAGCGTTGCCGCACCTGCCGAATTGCGCCTGGTGTTCTCCGAAGGGGTTGAAGCCAGTTTCACCAAAGTCGATATCAGCAAGGATGGCGTCGCCGTTGCCGTGAAAAGCATCGCCACCGAAAGCGCCGATAAAAAGACCCTGGTCGTCACGCCCGCCGCCCCTCTGAGCGCCGGTAACTACAAGGTCGAATGGCATGCAGTGTCGGTCGACACCCATAAAAGCGCTGGCAACTACAGCTTCAAGGTGAGTCAGTAATCGATGTCGAGCGCGCTGGTCCTGGGCCGCTTCCTGCATTTCATCGTCGTGCTGATGCTGTTTGGGGCCTGTCTGTTCAGGCCCCTGCTGTTGCGCCATGAACCGCTGACCCAAGCGCTCGCGACACTTGATCAACGCCTCGCCGGGCTGAGTAGGCTGCTCGCCGGGTTCGCCTTGTTCACCGGGGTTTGCTGGCTGCTGTTGATCACCGCCAGCATGGCCGGCTCGCTGTCGGCGGCGTTTGATTGGTCAACCGTGCAGTTGGTGTTGAGCAACACCTTCTTCGGGCAGGTCTGGCGTTGGCATCTGCTGTTCAACGGGCTGCTGGTGGTCTGTCTGCTGAGCCCGCTGAGCAATTCGTTTGCGCTACGTATGCTCCTGAGCAGCCTGCTGCTGATGACCCTCGCCCCGGTCGGCCATGGTGCGATGCTCGACGGTCTGAGTGGCCAGTTGTTGATCCTCAACCAAGTGATTCACCTGACCTGCGTCGGTGCCTGGCTGGGTGGACTCATGCTGCTGATGATGATTCTGCGGCGACCGACGACCCACGCGGTCGAGCCAATACTGCAACGCTTCAGCGGGATTGGTTATGGGTTGGTGGCGGGTTTGCTGGTGACCGGCCTGATCAACGTCCGGGTGTTGACCGGGGCTTTCTGGCCGACACCGCTGCTGTCCGGGTTCGCGCTGATTCTGTTGATCAAGGTGCTGTTGGTCAGTGCCATGCTTGGCCTGGCGCTGTTCAATCGCTTGAAAATCAAACACTGCGAGCAACGCCTTTCGGCGCTGCGCACCAGCGTGATGCTGGAGTGGTTGCTGGGGATAGCGGCCGTGGCGGCAGTTTCCCTGTTGGGTACATTGCCGCCGATGGTGGCCGGTAACTGATCGTTCCCGCATGGGAACGATCATCGGCGCCTACGGATTGCCGGCGACGGCATTGCCTTGCCCGGACGTATCGATACTCACCACCACCGACATGCCGGGCCGCAGGCGTTCGCTTTGCGCCTGGTCCGCGTCAACAGTGATGCGCACCGGCACGCGTTGGGCGATTTTGACGAAGTTGCCGGTGGCGTTGTCGGCCTGCAACAGGCTGAATTCGGAACCGGTGGCCGGTGAAATACGCTGAACCCGACCGTGAAATTTCTGGTGGTTCAGGGCATCGACGGTGAAGGTGACCGGCTGGCCGATGTGGATGTTGTTCATCTGGGTTTCTTTCATGTTGGCGATTACCCACAGCTGACTCGGCACCAGTGCCATCAACTGCGCGCCGGAGTTGACGTAGGCGCCGAGACGCACGCCGATCTGCCCGAGCTGACCGTCCTGCGGGGCGACCACACGGGTGTTGGACAGATCGATCCGCGCCAGCTCGACCGCCGCTTCGGCACTGGCCACCGCCGCCTCCAGCGAACCGCGATTGACGATCACCGTTTGCAGGTCCTGCCGGGCGATTTCCAGACTGGCCTGGGCCTGTGCCACCGCAGCGATGGTTTGCGCATTAGCGGCACGGGTCACGTCCAGCTCGCGCTTGGAGACCGAGCCGTCGCTGATCAACGCCTCATTACGCCGCAAGTCCGCTGCGCTTTTTTGCGCCTGGGCCTGGCTGTCGGTCAGCGCCGCCTGACGCAGCTTGATGGTCGCCTCGGCGCTGTTGCGTTGCTGCACCGCATTGGCCAGCGCAGCTTTCTGCACCGCCAGTTGCGCCAGCGATTGATCCAGACGTTGCTTGTAGATCCGGTCATCCAGTCGCACCAGCAGGTCGCCGGTCTTGACGAACTGGAAGTCCTGCACCGGCACCTCAAACACGTAGCCACTGAGCTGCGGGCYGATGATCGTCACCTGGYCGCGAACCAGCGCATTTTCAGTGCTTTCGATGGCGCTGCCGAACGGCGGCAACTGCCAGGCATACAGCACGATCAGCACCCCGACGATGGCAATGGCAGCAAAGCCCAGGGACGAAATGATCCGCACCGGCAGCGAACGCGGCTCGGTGCCAGAAGTTTTAGGCGGTGCCACGCCCTCGGGAGTCGAGGCGATGGCGTTGGTGGTTGTGGTGATCGGGTCGGTCATGAAGAAGAGGCATCGCTGGAAGGAACGGAAGTCGGACTGGCCGGCGTGGGAGCGACAGCCTTGGTCGTGCTCAACAGCCACAGGCTGCGAATGAAGATCCAGAGCATGGTCAGCATCGCGATCACCGCGATCAGCATGAACACATCGTTATAGGCCATGACATTCGCCTCCCGGGTCGCAGCCGCTGCCAGGCTACGAATGCCCTGAGTGGTGCGGGCCGATGGGTCGGCGATACTCGACACATAACTCGCGCTGCTGCCTTGCACACGGCTGGCCACTTGCGGGTCGACCAGGGTCAGGCGCTCGACGATATGGCTGGAATGGAATTTTTCCCGGGCGATCTGGAACGTCCCCAACAACGCAGCACCAATCAAGCCGCCGAGGTTCTGGCAAATCCCGAACAGCACGGAAAAACTCACCAGATTGCGCGGATTGGTCAACACGTTGCGGGTGCCGAGCACCATGGTCGGGCCGAGGAAAAACGTCCCGCCAAAGGCCAGCAGAAACTGGCTAAGGTACATGTTCTCCGGGCGTGTCAGGTTGGTCGAGAAACTGTCCATCACCGAACCGGTGGCCATCAGCGCCAGAGAAATGATCAGCGGCATCAACAGGTGCGAGGGATTGATCGTCAGCGCGCTGGTGGCAAGGCCGGCGACGCTGCCCACCAGCATCACCACGTAAAGGCTGTGCATCTGCTGGCTGCTCAGGTTCAGGGTTTGCAGCAAACCCACCGCCCCGGTGGATTGCTCGGTGAGCACCATACGGATGAGGATCACCGCCAATGCCAGGCGAATCATCACCCCGCTACCAAGCCAGCGGGTCATCAGCATCGGGTTGCTGCGGTTATGTTCGATGGCCAGGCCGGCCATGATCAACACGATCGAGCCGGCCGAGGCGACACCGATCCACGGTGCTTCGAGCCACCAATCGATACGGCCCAACGACAACACCGCACAGAGCAGCGCCACTCCACCTGCCAGCAAGGCGAAGGTCAGGAAGTCGAGTTTTTCGAAAGTTTTGAAGCGGTCACCCGGTGGCAACTTGAGCATGAACACACAGCCCAGTGAGGTCAGCGCCATGCCCAGTTCAAACAGATAGAGCCCGCGCCATTCGGCGATCTGCAACAAGTCTTCGGAAAACAACCGGGCCAGTGGCAACGCCAGTTGCGAGGTGCCCAGGCCCAGCACCAGCGCCTTCATACGCCACTTCGCCGGGAAARCCTGAACCATGTAATAC
>NZ_JBFTLU010000290.1:0-8996 GCF_056396605.1 Pseudomonas sp. 05T35 | reverse complement strand
GAGGGATCGGCGAAACGGATGTCGACCTGATGGTCGCTGTTKCGCAGGTCCATGTTCTTGCTGTTGACCATCAACTCGTTTTTTCCCGGCTTCAACGTGGTGCTGCCGGACATCCGTGCCTCTTTGCCTTCGCAGCCGTTATCGAGCAGCGCCATCATCTGGCGGTAGATGGTTTGCTGGTCGAGGCGATAGAGCGGCGAGAATTCCCAGATGAGGATTTTCGGCGGCTTCTTCTGGAAGTCTTCACTGCCCAGGTACTGCAGCATCGAACCTTCCAGACCACCGCCGGGGAAAGCGACGTTGAGAATGTCGGCACCGATGGCCTCTTCGAGGAACCCGGCGAAGTTGTAGTTCTTGCCACTGTGGCTGGTGCCGACCAGGGTAATTTCCGGGTTGCCGGAATCGCCGAACAGGTCGCCATCTGCTGCTTCGCCTTTGGGCTCGGTGGTGAACTGGTCCATGTACTGGATCGCGTAACTGGTACCGCAGAGCTGCCCGGCCATGTTGTGCAGGGTGCCGGTCTTGCCCATGCGMCCSGACYTWTKGGTCTCGAATTCRCGCTTGGGAATGYCGGCGAAGGCCGGSARCTGCTTGACCTTCTCGGCGACGATYTTCGCSGTGCGCTGGGCRCCGTAMGGSGTCCAGTGCTGGTCGCCACGGAAGTAGAAATCGTGGGCGGGCAGGGTGTCTGGCAGCGATTCGTTGGTCAGTGGCGACAGGTCCGGCACCACGTAGCCCATTTCGGCGAAACGCCCGAGCATGCCCTGGTAATTTTTCAGCGCCTTGTCGTAGTCGAACGCGGCTTTCTCTTGCGGGTTGAGCTTGTTGCGATTCACCAGACCACGGGTCGGCTGATACACCACCACCAGTTCAACACCTTTGCTCTTGAAGGCGTCGTGCAGTTGCTTGAGCCGGCGATAGCCTTCGGGTGTTGTATTGAATTCGGTGCGCAGGTCTTCCTGGGTGCGGAACAACCARTCGCCTTGCGCTTGCACCAGGGTGGTGAAGTTTTGCTGATAACGCGTGGTGTAGTTCTTCGCGTCGTGCGCTTGCGGGCACAGGTTGCAGCACGGTTCGGCGCTGAAAGTCGGCGCCTTGGAGTCGTCTGCACTCGCCGTAAAGCTTGCGGCAGACATCGCGGCAGTCAGGCCGGCGAGGCTGAACAGTTTGATCAAATGGGGTTTCATGAAAGTCATCCTCAGTCGCGCATTTCGGTCTGGCGTTCGACGGGGTCGATCAGCACGGCTTTCTGTTGGCGCACCAGCAGGTCGAGGATTTCGTCCTGGCGCTCGCCAAGGATTCCCGAGAAGCTGATACCACTGGATTTGGTCGGGGCGAGCATCGACACCCGGTACAGCTCGACGCTCAATGGCGAGTCGATGGACAGCGGTCCGCTGCCGTTGGCTGCCAGTTCGCCGCCGACGACGATCAGCGAGACCTCGGCATCGAACGGGTCGAGCTTGATGTCGCGGTCGGTGTCGGTGAGGTCCTTGATGTGCCCGTAGACCCCGGTCAGGCCGTTGTTCATGGCGACGTTTTCGTAAAGGCGAATGTTCACGCTGTTACGAATGCGGATGCCGTGGCGCTGGTTGCTGATCACCTTGTTGCCCCACAACAGGTTGTCGGCACTCTCGTAGAGGGTGATGCCGTCGGTGTGGTTGCGGTAGATCTCGTTGTAGGCGATCAGGTTGTTGACGCTGTTACGGTCGATCACCAGCCCCGAGAGGTGGTTGTCGTAACTGCGGTTGTTGAAGATGAAGCTGTCGTTCACTTCGCGGGAAATGATGATGCCGTGCTTCTTCTTCGTTCCATGCACCGTGTTGTCGGCGATGATCAAGCCGTGGGAACGGTCGTGAGGGTCGATGCCGTAGACGATGTTGTCGCGGTAGGTGTTGCCCTTGACCACGAAGTCGCGGGTTTCATAGCAGTAGAAGCCGTACCACATGTCCGAGAACTCGGAGCCGATGATCCAGCCGGTCGGTTCCGGGCGCTTGAGCACCTTGGCCATGTTCGGCGTGTACTGGGAAATACTCACGCCGTAGGACTTACTGTTGGAGTAACCGAAACTGGCCAGCTTGCTGTTGACGATGTAGGTCTGCGTGCCGCCCCAGGACAGCAGGAACGGGCGGAAATCCTTGGGCGAACGGAAGGTCGCCGGGCCGTTGTCCTTCTCGCGCCAKCCAGTGATTTTGCTGTCACGCACAAACAACTGACCGTCGTTGATCATGAACGAGCCGGCCTCTTCGGAGAGGCGCAACTCCTGGGTCTGTTGGTCGATTTCGAGGATGCCTTTTTGCCCGACCACAATCGGCAGCCTGGCGAGGAACACGCCCGGTGAGGTCTCGCTGAAGTACTGCTTGGGCAGCTTCTGAGCCAGGTCCTTGAGGTTGATGTAACCGTCGTCGATGAAGATCGCCTGAGGAATGCCGTGTTGACGTACCACCCATTCAGCCATCTTGTTATCGCCGCCGATGAAGTCCTTCAAGGCGTCTTCCTGCATCATCCGGCGCACGCTGACTTTGCCGGCCTTGCTGCGCACGATCTTCGCCGCGACAGCTTGCGCGGTGTAGCCGGACAGGTCGGGCAGTTTTGGAGTCGCCAGTTCCAGTGACGCGGTCGGCGCGCTGCTGACGGTGTAGGTCTTGGCCTGTTGCAGTCCTTTGGCCACAGTCGCCTGCTGCCCTTTTGGGACAGGTGCTGGCGGCTCGACGTTGGCGAACACCGCTGAGCTCGCCAGCAGCATCGCGCCGACCAGCAGGCTGAGCGAGCCTTTGAGCGCTGGGTTGTTCATCTGGGGCACTCCCTTGGCGGCTCGCATCAGAAGCGCCAGATCACGTCGATGAACGCACGGTGCATGTACGAGTCGACCTGTTTGCCGTAGGCGTCGCCCGGCTTGAACACGCCGCCACGAAAGCGCACCAGCGCCGAGGGTTCATCGATCGACTGACTCAGGCCGGCCGGCAGCAGGCCTTGCTTGAAGTACTTGGTGACCACCAGATCCACTTCCTGGCCGAGATCGGTCTTGCCATCGACCAGCGGCAACGAGGTGCTGGACAGCAGTGCGCCGGTGACGTCGTCGAAGTTGTTTTCCACCGCGTTGATGCCGTTGCTGCCGACGGGCTTGTTGCCGTCGACGCGCCAGAACTTGTGGTAGACCAGGCTGGCGTCGTAATCGTCCTGCAGCATCCAGGAGCCGAACAGGCTGGCGCTCTGCATGTTGTTCATTTCGCCACGGAAGGCTTCGCCGAAACGGTGAATCCGCGAGCGCGTACCGGTGTAGTTCGAACGGTTGCTTTGCAGGCCGTTTTGCTCGTAGTCAGCGCTTGCACGGGCGTAAGCTGCACCGACTTGCCATTGCGGATCGAGGCGCAGACGCACGCCGAGGTCGGTGGCCCAGCCGCTGACGTCGCGGTTTTTCGAGGCATCGATCGGGCGGCTGCCATCGGCATTCAATGGGTTGACGGTGTCACGGTTGCCGCTCATGCCGGTGACGCTGGCCCAGTAGTTGACCGTGTTGGTGTTGCGCCAGTTGTAGGCGTCGCTGTTGGCTTCGACGCCGAGCCAGCTCAGGTCACCGTTCTGTTTCTTGGCGAGCGAGTCAGGCGCTTCGCCGGGTGTCGGGAAGTCGAGCTTGCCGTCATCATGGGTGTGATGGGCACGCAGCCCGACCCATTGACCGGGCGTCCATTGGGTTGCGATATCGCCGAACACGTGCAGGCGATCCTTGTCCTTGGGCGCCAGTTCGGTGAGGTCGGTGCGGTACTCGCTGAAGCGTTCGGCGACGCCGACGTTGGCCCGCAACAGGGTGGTGTCGAAGGTCCAGTTCAACGCTTCGATGTTGGTGTCGCGCCATTGGCCATCGTCGTTGCGCAGGCGTTGGCGACCGAGTTTCAGCTGCTCGCCGGGGTAGGGCGTCAGGCCGCTGTAGCCGATCCAGAACTCACGCATCGCCAGGTAGTTTTTCTTGCTCTGGCGACCGTTGTTGCCGCTGCTCTGGGCGTCTTGCGTATCGGACTGCAAGGTGTCGGTTTCGATGATGTCGGTCGCGGTCACGGCCTGGCCCATTGCGTAGGCACTCCAGTTGCCGCTTTCACCGTAGACCCATGGACGCAGGTCCAGGCCCACACCGTTGACGTCGCCGCCGGGCTTGGTGCCAAGGTCGCTGTCGTCTTCGGACTGGCCAGTGACTTTCACTTCCAGGCCGTAGTTCTTGGTGTCAGTCATCGCGGCCAGTGTCGGGCAGGACCACAACAGGGCGAAGGTCAGGCCGATTCCGGCTTGAACGAATGGATTGAGCTTCATAGGGATTCCTCGCCGTCTTTTTCTTGCAGGGCCTCGACTTGCAACGTGCTATGGCTCAAGGCGCCACGTGTGGCCTGTTCCTGTTTCAACAGGCGTTGGGCCTCGGCCAGCTGCGCAGGCGGCAATTGGGCTTCGAGTGTTTGCGCAAGCTCAGTGGCTTGCGGGGTGTTTTGTGTCTTGGCCAATTGGCTGAAGACATAGGCGTTGAGCGGGTTGGGCTTGGTGCCCTTGCCTTGGGAAAACAACTGGGCGATGGCGAAGTCGGCACTGTTCTGGCCGTTGCGCGCAGCGGTCAGCAAGTGGTCCAGGGCTTTTTGCGAATAGACCTTGCCCAGGTAGCCACGGCGGTAGATCTGGCCGAGGTAGTAATCGGCGGCGACTTCCTTGCCCACGGCTTTCTGGAAATGTGCTTCGGCGACCTTGGCGTCGGYCGGCACCCACTTGCCTTCGTAGTAGAGTTTGCCCAGCAACAGTTCGGCGCGCGGCTGATCGGCGGCTCGGCCGTTTTCGAGGTATTCCATCATCTTGGCGACGTCACCCAGTTCGGGGAAGTCGTAGAGCAACTGTGCCAGGCTGACCCAGGACGCCGGGTAGCCGGGGGCGATTTGCTCGAGCATGGCTTGCGCGGTTTTTTCGTCCGGTTTGCCAAGGCTGGCATCGCCGAGCACGCGGGCCACGCTGTCCATGCGTTGGGCGGACACTTTGCCAAGGCTGTAGCTTGCTTGCAGTTGCTTGAGCAGTTGCGCCTGTTGTTCCGRTTGGGCACGTTTCTGATAGACCGTGGCCAACTCGACGTAGCAGATGTCGGTGGTGTTCAGCGACGCTTTGCAGATGCGTTCGACGTCATCCAGGTGCTGGTCATAAGTGCCTTGTGTGCGATACAGCAGCACTTGCGCCAGGCCGGCTTCCGGGTAGCGGGCGGCGCGCCATTGGTTGATCTGCTGCTGGGCGTTGATGTTCGGGAAGCTGTGGGGATATTGCAGGTACAGCATGGCCAACGGGATCAGGGTGTTGCCCTCGCCATTGGCAAAGGCTTTCTTCAGCAGGCCTTCGGCCTCGTGTTGCTCGGCTTCGGTCGATCCCGGTTTGGCCACCAGCAGACGGCCCAGGCGCGCTTGCGCTCGCGGCGAGGTATCGGCGGCAGCGCGGTAGGTCGCTTCGGCGGCTTTGATCTGCGCCGGGTCGCGGCTTTCCACTTGAATATCGGCCAGCCCGACCTGTGCTTCGCTGTAACCCAGGTCGGCCAGTTGTTTGTAGTTCTGCTGCGCGAGCGCGGTGTCGCCGCGCTTCAGGGCTTCATTGGCCAGACGCTGGTCGGGCAGGCCGGCGCAACCGGCCAGGCTCACCGACCGAGGTGATCCCATCGCGAGCAGGCTCGCTCCCACAGGGATTGCGGTGTGTTGAGGAGAGGTGGAGTGGTCACAGGCATGTCCTCCGCTTAAAGACCTGCGGCCATGGCTTTGTCGATCAGCCAGTTCAAGGAAGGGCCGCGGTTGCTGCTGACTTCTGCCGGGCGACCGGCGAAGGTGCTGTCCAGCGGCGCATCAGGTTTGATCTGCACGCGGATGTCGGACGACAAGTCTTCGCTTTTCAGGCTGGTGCTGCTGACGATGGTGCCGGTGCGCGTAGTGTCTTCGCCGGCGATCTGGAAGCTCACTTTCGTACCCGGGCGCACGTCAGCGAACTGGCGATAGGAGAAACGCGCTTCGACACTGGCCTGGCTGCCCTGTGGCATCAGTTTGAAGATCACGTCGCCTTTGCTGGCGTACTGACCGTCGGCGACCATTTGTTGGGCCACGGTGCAATCGCACGGCGAGGTGAGGGTGCCGGTCATCTGCTTACCGAACAGCTCTTCAACCTTGGCCGGTTGCAACTGGTTTTCGTCCAGATGCCCTTTGAGTACATCGAGCATGCTGGTGCTGAACGTCGCCAGTGGCGCACCCTTGGCGGCAATGCCATCGGTCTTGATCAGGCTTTGTACGGTGCCGTCGCGGGGCATGGTGACGTTCATGCCGGAAACGCTGACCAGACCGGCCTGGGCGTGGCTGACGAAGTACATGCCATACACCGATTTGAGAACGAACCCGAACGCTGCGAGGCCGACGACGAAAATCCCCAGGCTGAAGGTCACTGCCCGCAAGCGCCCGAAAGCAGTCATGCCGTGACCGCCGTCCTTGACCTTGCGCGCCTTGGTGAAGTTGTCCCGTTGCAGGGTCGCCAGCACATCGCCCATGGTCACGATGTCACCAGACAGGTGCGAAGTGATCAGGTGGCGCAGGGTCGAGATGTCCTGCRGTTCGAGGTTCTGGAACTGGCAGCCGGTGCGACCGGTCTGGCGGTCGAACGAGCGAATCAGTATCTCGACGTCCATGGCCAGGCCGAGGTTGTCGATCAAAAATTGCAGTCGACCCTTGTGCACGTCGCCGACCTTGAGCGGTATCTGCCCGGCATTGAAGCTCAGGCCTCCGGCGGACAGGTCGATGAGCCGTGCGTCCACAGGCGTACGGTCGGGTCCGAAGAAGCGCAGCTTGGCCGGGATTTTCACGCGGGCGTGTTGGCGTTGGGCTTCGGATTCATGCACTACGTTGATGTTCGCGGCGGTATTCATAGGGGGTATTTCCTCGTTAATTCAGGCAAGGCAGGTCAGACCATCAACAGCAGCACGGCGACGAAAATGCTGCCGGCGGAGAAGGTCATGGTCCGAGACGACCAGGTGTTGAACCAACGTTGAAAGCTGGCCAGATCACGGGTCAATTTGGTGTCCTGACGGGTCCAGGACTGTTGGTCGAGGCGGAAGAACACGTAGATCTTCACCAGCGCGCCAACGATCTGGTTGTAATAAAGAATCGCCGGGTAGGCCGGGCCGATCTTGTGTCCCGAGCAGGAGAGCAACAGGGTCAGGATCAGGCGGGTGATGCCGATCCACAGCAGGTACACGAGGATGAAGGCGGTGCCGTATTTGAAGCTGGCGATCAGTGCCACGGTCAGGCCCAGCAGCGAGGTCCACATCGACACGCGTTGGTCGAACAGCACCACCGAGGTGAACAGGCCCAGGCGTTTCATCCCCAGGCCCAGTGCCCGGGAGTTCTGCCGCAGGTTGTTGCCGTACCAGCGGAACATCAGTTTGCGGCTGGYCTTGATGAAGCTCTTTTCCGGCGGGTGTTCAACGGTGTTGATCGCCGCATCCGGCACGTAGAAGGTGTCGTAACCCAGGCGCATCAGGCTGAACCAGCTGGACTTGTCGTCGCCGGTGAGAAACTTGAAACGGCCCAGGCGCCAGTGTTGCAGCGAGTCGCTTTCGACGTCGGCGATGAAGTCCGGGTTGGTGACCACGCTGGCACGGAATACCGACATGCGTCCGGTCATGGTCAGCACGCGCTTGGACAGGGCCATCGAGCACATGTTGATGTGACGCTGGGCGAAGCGCAGCTTGTGCCATTCGCTCATGATGTAGCCGCCGCGCACTTCGCAAAATTCGTTGGTGGTCAGGCCGCCGACATTGCCGAACAGCTGGAACCACGGCACGGTTTTGCGCACTACGCCTTCGGCGAGCACGGTGTCGCCATCGATCACCGCCACGACCGCGCGGTCGTCTGGCAGGTGGCGCGAGATGGCGCGGAAACCGAAGGCCAGGCCATCGCGTTTGCCGGTGCCGGGGATGCGCACGAAGTCGAGCTTGACCCGGTCCGGCGGGTTCATTTTGGCCCAGAGGCTTTTCACCAGCAGTTCATCGGACATTTCCACGATCGAGCAGACCACGGTGGTCGGGAGCTCGCACTCGATCGCTTCGCGAATCACCGAGCTGTAGACCTGCGCGGTGGTCAGCGCGTCGATACGAAAACTGGTGACCATCAAAAAGACATGGGACGGGTCTGCCGCCTTGCCGAGCTTGCGCACTTTGCGCCGCAGGTGCGGGTAGACCACGTAGAGAAACAGCATGCCGCGCAGAAAGTGCGTGGCCCCCATCGAATAGCGCCAGATACCGACGACACCAATCAGGAAAATGAAGTCCTTGGACTGCGAGTCGAAGGTGGTCACAGGCAGCGCCATGGCGATGCCCATCAATAAACTGAGGTAAAACAGCCAACCGGCAGCCTGAAGTAGGCGGTGCTTTAGCCTGTGCATAATCTGCATCCATTGTGTTTCGGCGATGAGCAGTCCGTGGGCGCTGGCGCAGCCTGCGCCCACGGGGAACGGCGGTTACCAGCAGATACCTTCGGTGCGGCCACTCACGCTGGTGGCTTTGGACATGAACCCGACCAGGTCGACCACTTGCTTGCCGTGTGGCGCGGTCTCGGCCAGGGCGCGGAACTTCTCGTCACGGTTACCGAGGATGATCACGTCGGAGTTGTTGATCACCGAGTCGAAGTCCGCGTTGAGCAAGGACGAGACGTGAGGGATCTTCGACTCGATGTAATCCTTGTTCGCACCGTGGACGCGGGCGTATTCGACGTTGCTGTCGTAGATGCTCAGGTCGTAACCCTTGCCGATCAGCATTTCCGCCAGCTCCACCAGCGGGCTTTCGCGCAGGTCATCGGTGCCGGCCTTGAAGCTCAGGCCGAGCAGGGCGACTTTGCGTTTGTCGTGACTGGAAACGATGTCGAAGGCGTTCTGCACCTGGGATTCGTTACTGCGCATCAGCGAATTGAGCAGTGGCGCTTCGATGTCCAGGGAGCTTGCGCGGTAGGTCAGGG
>NZ_JBFTLU010000289.1:0-5753 GCF_056396605.1 Pseudomonas sp. 05T35 | reverse complement strand
CCGACACCCTGGAAGTGAAGCTGCCGGGCTCGGTAATCGTTGCTCAATGGCACACGGTCTAGAGGGAAATCAACGTTTGGGAAACGTTCTGGATCGCTGTTTTCTTATCGCCAAATCATCGAAAGCCAGAAGAAAAACGACCGCTCGTCGAACGAAGTCCCCTCTGTTTTGACAGCTTAAGATGGGCATCTATAGTGCAGACGCGGCCTGTTGGAAGGAACCCGGGCCGGTCACTTTCATAGGCAAGGAGCCAGGCCAGCTCGTACCTTGTGATCGGTAGGTTCCCCGTAGTAGCGCGCTTACAGCAGCCGTATGGCAATCAAGCGTTGTTGTGCCTGGTAGACGCCAGGCTCTCACTATGAACAAGGAGCTTTACTATGTCTCGAGTCACGGATGTGCTTGTTTCGATCGACACCGAATCCATTCTGAAAAACTACCCGAACATCAGCAAAAATCCCAACGCGCCAACGCTTATCGATGTCAGTCATGTGTACATGGTCACCAACCGAGACAACGTGATCAATGGCCAGGCCGGTGGCGAACTGAATCTGAAAGCCTCCGTCGGTGACCTGATTCGCTGGCGCGAAACCAGCCTGTCGCAGAGCTTCGAAACAGCGGTCATTTTCTACAAGTTCATCGGCAACGCCGGTAATGAACTGATCTCGACACCGACTCCACGCAAAGCCACCGCGTGTGTTGCCGTGCCAAACACCAGTAACCCGTCGGTGCCTAGCTGCCAGAAAGTCGATAACCATTACTGGTCTTCGGAAACCCTGGCCACCGGCAGCGTGACCTATCACTTCAACTTCCTGATCGTGAACAGGGACTGCCAGATTGTAGCTTGCTGCTCGTGGGACCCGTTCATCACCATCCGTAACTGATCTGGACGGCCCCTTGGCGACAAGGGGCTTTCCCCTCTGCCTCGCGCCCCGACTGGAACTGGATGTCTTGCGTAAGCCGCAGCGGTGGCCGTGATCGACCCACATCATGAAAGGAAGCCGTGATGTCCACAGATACCAGCGCAAACCCGTCATCCACCACTGAGCAGGCAACCAATGTGTTGCTGATTGTCGACGCCGAAACCCTGCTCACCCGCTACCCGGAACCGAGCCTCGACCCGCAGAAACCGACCGTGATCGAGGACGGCTTCATTTTCACCTTTGGCGCGTCCCTGGGGACAACGCCAACGTCCAAGAGCCCTTGCCTTGAACTACCGGCAAGTTCAACCAAAACCTTCCACATCCGTGGCCGAACCGTTGGCCTGCACGCCGAACACAGCGTGGTGTTTTACAACCTGACTGTGGGCGACGCCGGTGTGTTCTCAAAACCGCATCTGGTGGTGCATAACGGCCAGACCTTGCCGGCCCCCAATCCCGAATCCCCCACCGAACCGCTCCCGGTGAAAGCCGATGATCACTATTGGCATTGCCAGCAGCTGAGCACCGGTGTCGAACAGTGCGAGCTGAGCTTTATGCTGGTGAACAGCAGCTGTGAAGTGCTGGGGTATTTCAGCTGGGCGGTTGGGGTGAAGCTGTCGAACTAAAGTACCCGGACTGTTTTTGTGGCGAGGCTCGAAGCGGTACCGGCTCGCCACCTACTTCGTAGCAGCTGTCGAAGGTTGCGTTCGGCCCGCGTAGCGGCCGTAAATCTGACACCGCATCATTTCCGAGATACAGAGAACACGGTTTTGCAAGGGGTGCACCCTCGAACGCAGGCTTCGCCAGCTGCTACGGATCGAGTGAGCATGCATGCCTCAACCATCCACCCGACCCGATTGGCTATTGGCCTGAAGAGCCCTGGCCATATGCAAATGGTTTTCGAGCTTGGGCAGGGTTTCTGCAACGAAGGCCTTGAGCTCCGGCACGTCGGTGGTTTGTGCCTCCTGCTTCAACTGTTCGATGGCTTCCTGGGTGGTTTTCACCTGGCTGGCGGCATAGGCCGCGTCGAACGAGTCGCCGTCCTTGACCTCAGGAATCAGCGCCTTGGCCTTGCTGGCCACCTCCTCTCTGGGAGCTACGGGCAGATCGAGTTTCTTGGCGATTTTTGCCAGATGCTGGTTGGCCGTGGTGCGGTCGTTGATCACCACAATCGTGTAATCCTTGACCTCTTTGGATTCGGTTTTCTGGTGAGCCAGGCGGCTGGCTTCGATGTCAGCCATACCTTTGAGCGAGGTGTCGTTGATGAAATCGGTTGGCGACTGGGCCAAAGCATTGCTGGCGCCCAGGCCCAGCAATACGGCAAAACTGATGGTCGATAATCGGCTGGCCATACGGTTCATGGTCGCGCCCTCCTTGAACAGGCAAATGAGTGCAGCAGGTTTCCCCGCCTGACGTCTGAAGTTAAAACACCGCAAAGGTTTAGAAAAATTGCACCGGTCGCGACGAACGGCGCCCGAACGGAAGCCGAATCAGACGCGATCCAGCCGTCCACTCAGGCGTTTGACTGCGTACATGGCCTCATCCGCATGCTTGAACAACTGCTTTTCTTCGCTGCCATGCTCGGGGTAGAGCGCGATGCCGATACTCGGCAGTATGTTCAGGGTATGGCTGTCCAGGCGCATTGGCTGGCCGAGCACCTGACGGATTTTGATCGCCACACGGGCGGCGTCTTCGGCGGCCTGAATGCTGTCGAGCAGAACGACAAACTCATCACCGCCAATGCGCGCCACCGTGTCGGACTCACGCACGCAGCCTTGCAGTCGATTGGCCACCGCTTGCAGCAGCATGTCGCCGACGCCATGACCATAGGTGTCGTTGACCTGCTTGAAGTGGTCCAGGTCGACGTACAGCAGCGCCATCCGTCCAGAGTCTTTTCTGGCTTTGCCGAGGGCTGCTGTCAGGCGTTCACGCAACAGTTCGCGGTTAGGCAAGCGGGTCAACTGGTCGTGCTGCGCCATGAATTGCAGCCGGAAGTGCAATTGCTTGCGCTCAATGGCTGCCGCGAGCTGGGCACAGACGTATTGCAGCAGCTCCTTGTCGCGCTCGGTATAGCGTTCGCCACCGGGTACGCTTTTGACGATCAGTGCACCGATGGTGCCTTTCTGTGAGTTCAGCGGCACACCCAGCCAGCAGGGTGAGTCCTGGCCATTGCCGACCTCGGACAGTCCGGGCATCGAGACAGGTTGGTCAGGCGTCACCAGCACCGGCTGCCCCGTTTGGATCACCTCGGTGCAAAGCCGGCCGGTAACGCTGCACAGCGGATCGCTCTCGTGTTCATCGACGTGGTACGGAAAACTCAATTGCTCGCAGTGCTCATCATAGAGCGCCACCGAGAAGTTCAGCGCCGGCAGCCATTCGCCRATCAATTGATGAACGAGCTTGAACAGCGCCAGCAAATCCTCAGCGGCATGGGCGGCTTCGGAGATCGCGTACAGTGCGGCCTGCCGGGACTCTGCCTGTTTGCGTTCGGTGATGTCACGAGCCACGGCGATGCGCAGTTGGTCAACTTCAGACCAACGCRCCGACCAGAGAAGATGCACCACCTGACCATCCTTGCGCAGGTAGCGGTTTTCAAAATTCGGGTTGGGCTGGCCGCGCATGATTTCCCGGGCGGCGTCCAGGGTCCGTTGGCGATCGGCCGGGTGGACCATCTCGATCATCAACTGGCCGATCAGCTCGTCCGGGGTGTAACCGAACACTCGCTCGCTAGCAGCACTGACAAAGACGAAGCGCCCCTGGCTGTCGACCGCACACACGACGTCGAGCAAAAGATCGATGTAACTCGCCAGCGGCGCGGAATTACTGGTGGTCATCAAAGATGGATACTGTCCAAAAGTGCAGCCGTGAGTATCAATCCCTGGACCCGGCCATCGTTGAAACGGATGTCCTGACGCAGCTGTCGCAACCCTGCGCGCAGCCTCAAACCTTGTTCGTCAGCAACCCCGGCACCGCGTGCAGCAAGGCGTTGATGGCGAAACCGGTGAACATTACCCCGCAAATCCGGGTAATTGCCAGCTCATGACGCTGATACAACGTGCGCACCCGACGAGTGCCCACAATGCCGATCAGAATAGCGTATGCAGCGATACCGCTAATGAAACTCGGAAAGATCAGCTATGGACATGCCGGGAGTGCGCCCGGTCACGGAGTGAAAAACTTCATCCCGGCATAAGGTCTCTGGCGGCACGCCTGAAGGCGCGACACCAGATCCCCAACATGGGCCTCGATCTTGTGCCCATCTGGATCCAGAAAATAGAACGACGCGCCTTCGCTGCGATTGTCACGCCACTCTAAAACACCCACAGCTCGCAGTCGCTCAACCAATACCGGGAAGTCGCTGGCGCCTACGCTGAATGCGTAATGGGTGTAATCGACCGCCGCCTCAGGCTCGCGCAGCGGATCGAGAGACAGGCACAGCCACAACCCCGGCAACGACAGATAGGCACCGCCGTCCCAGGTGGCGTCGAGGCGCAGTTGCAACAGGCCATGATAGAACGCCACGCTGCGGTCCAGATCGGTGACCGCCAGGGTCAGGTGGCTGAGGCCGGAGAGCATCGGTTCAGAGCCCTTTTAACTCTTTCGGAACAACATACCGCTGACCGTCATACCGCAGCGTCGTCAGTACCGTTTTCMCCACTGTATCTTTGGATTCGCATTCGCCATTCTTCACCGCGTCTTGCGAGCCGGTGGTCACCGATTTAACGATCAGGTCGGCGAAGCCGTGGCTGCTGGTTTTGGCTATATCCAGAGTGCGTTTGATGTTCGAGAACTCGCCCGCACAGTTGGTATCCCACTCACCGCTATCGGATTCGATCACCAGTTGCTCCAGTACCGGGCGCAGTGTGTTGCCTTCGCGAACATACAGCGACAGCCGGGACTCGCCGAAAGGATTGGCCCGTGATGAGCCGGTGAACCCCGCACGCACACCGAATGCCCGCAGGTCGGAAGTGAGCTTGTAGCGTGCGGTGTCGATGCTCAGCCCATCGAACCGGACAGCATCGGAGCTGAACACCGAGGCTTTGGAATAGCGAGCCAGCGGCTTACCGTCGACGTTGGACACCACGGCCAGTTTCAAGTCGTACATTCCGGTGCCGTCCGCTTCATCGCTGAGGGTTGGATCCGGCTCGATTTGCGACAGCGCAGTGATGGTCTGGCCGTCATAGGCCGGCCAGTCCTTGCACACCGAATAACCCGGCACACCCTCGGGCAATGGCGGTGTTACACACTCGGCATATGCCTGGGTCACGCCCAGCGCACCACTCATTGCCACACATCCCAACCAGCTGTATTTCAAGGTCATTCCCTGTTCCTTGCGCACGTCATCAATCGATAAAAGATCAGCCCTGCACTATCGCCCGCCCGGACCGTCGATTCAACCGGTTCGATACAGCAGTTCAAAACGCGCTACGAAAGATCTCCTCGATCTGCCGCTGATCCGCCGCCCGTGGATTGGTCAGGCCGCAGGCGTCTTTCAAGGCGTTGGCGGCGAGGATCGGGATGTCTTGCAACTTGGCGCCGAGATCACGCAAACCGCCGGGGATTTCCACATCCCTGGCCAACGCGCGGATCGCCACGATGGCCGCCTGGGCCCCCTCTTCCGGGCTGACGCCACGAGTGTCGGCCCCCAGAGCCTGCGCCACCACGGCCAGGCGTTCGGCACAGACCGCGGCGTTGAAGCTTTGCACGTGCGGCAGCAGTACTGCGTTGCAGACACCGTGGGGCAAGTCATAAAAACCGCCCAACTGGTGCGCCATCGCATGCACAAACCCCAACGAAGCATTGTTGAACGCCATGCCGGCGAGGAACTGCGCATAC
>NZ_JBFTLU010000288.1:0-7854 GCF_056396605.1 Pseudomonas sp. 05T35 | reverse complement strand
GCCATGTTCTGGGGCAGGCTGAAAATACCGCTGCCGATCATCGAGCCGACCACCAGAGCGATCAACAGGCTCAAGGACAGGCGCCTGGGTTCCAGCTGGCGCAAGCTTCCCGCCTCAGGGCGAGGCGAAATGCCTGGAATAGTCGGTTGGGTGCCGTGCACATGCGTTGCCATGCAAACCTCCACGAGACAATTTCTTCGTCGGCTATCGCCAATGCGAAAGCATGAATGCTGATGATTAATGTCTGCGCGAATGGGCTGCCGGGAGTTGATGTAGATCAGAGGAATGGCAAACCGCGCGAAGGACACAAGGGATAAACCCAATGGGCTGGTGCGCCGCAGTGCCGTATAGAAAAGGCAGGGAGTGCTCACAGGATTCGAGTGGTTGGGCGGCGGTTGGGTGTCAGCGTATTTCGCTTATTCAATCRCGGCCYGGCGCAGGCGCAAGGCATTGAACACYACYGAKGCMGAGCTCACGCTCATGGCCAGCGCCGCGATCAGTGGCGATAGAAGATGACCGGTCAGCGGGTAGAACACACCGGCGGCCAGTGGAATGCCCATGGCGTTGTAAAGGAAGGCGAAGGTCAGGTTCTGGTGCATGTTTCTCACGGTGGCCACTGACAGGCTGCGGGCACGCAGGATGCCGAGCAGGTCGCCCTTGACCAGGGTCACCTGGGCGCTGTTCATCGCCACGTCAGTGCCGGTGCCCATGGCGATACCCACATCGGCGCGCGCCAGTGCCGGGGCGTCATTGATGCCGTCGCCAGCCATCGCCACCCGGTGTCCGGCCTGTTGCAGCGCCGCGACCAGGCGCTCCTTGTCTTGCGGCTTGACCTCGCCGTGCACTTCTTCGATACCCAATTGACGCGCCACCGAACGGGCCGTCGTAAGGCCGTCGCCAGTCGCCATGACGACCTTGACGCCGTCCGCTTGCAGACGGCCGACTGCCAGTTTCGAGGTGGGCTTGATGGGGTCGGCTACCGCCAATAACCCCGCCAGGACACCATCGACCGCCAGGTACATGATGCTCGTGCCGTCACTGCGTAGCATTTCTGCCTGGGCTTGCAAGCTCTGTATGGAAACACCCGCCTCATCCATCAACACCGTATTGCCCAGTCTCAGGCCACGCCCCTCGACCTGACCGCTGACGCCAATACCGGAGGCGGACTCAAAGGCTTCAGGTGTGCTCAGTGTCAGACCCATGCGGCGGGCTTGCTCGACGATGGCATGTGCCAACGGGTGCTCGCTGCCCTGATTGAGAGACGCCGCCAGGCGCAGCACTTCGTCCTGGGTAAATCCGGGTGCCGCCTCGACACTGTGGAACGCTGGCCGACCTTCGGTGAGGGTGCCGGTCTTGTCGACGATCAAGGTGTCGATCTTGCGCAGGTTCTCGATGGCGGCGGCATCGCGAAACAACACACCGACACTGGCGGCCTTGCCGGTGGTGACCATGACCGACATTGGTGTCGCCAGACCCAGGGCACAGGGGCAGGCAATGATCATGACCGCGACGGCGTTGATCAGGCCAAATACCCAGCTTGGCTCTGGCCCCCACAGGCCCCAGCCGACCAGCGTCAGCAGCGCGATGCTGATCACCCCGATCACAAAGTAACCGGCGATCACGTCGGCCAGACGTTGCATTGGCGCTTTCGAACGCTGTGCCTGCGCAACCATCTGCACGATCTGCGCGAGGAGGGTCGCTGCCCCGACCTTCTGTGCCTGCATCACCAGACTGCCATGGAGGTTGAGGGTGGCGCCGATCAATACGTCACCGGCCTTTTTCATGACCGGTATCGGCTCACCGGTGAGCATCGACTCATCCACCGCGCTTTCGCCTTGCAGCACCTGACCGTCGACCGGCACTTTTTCACCCGGGCGTATGCGCAAGGTGTTGCCGCTGTGTACGTGGGTCAACGGGATGTCTTCTTCCGTGCCGTCGGCATTGATCCGGCGGGCGGTTTTCGGTGCCAGCCCAAGCAGCGACTTGATGGCTGCCGAGGCTTGCGAACGCGCCTTGAGTTCGAGCATCTGGCCGAGCAAGGTCAGCGAAATGATCACCGCCGCCGCTTCGAAGTACACGCCGATGCGACCGTCCATCATGAACGTGTCGGGGAAGGTATTGGGGGCCAGGGTGGCGACGACGCTGTAAAGGAAGGCCGCTGCCGTACCAAGACCTATCAACGTCCACATGTTGGGACTGCGCTGAATTACCGAATGTACGCCGCGCACATAAAAAGGCCATCCAGCCCACAGCACGACGGGGGTGGCCAGTGCCAGCTCGATCCAGGTTTGTAGGGGACCGTGGAACAGCATCAGGACATGACTGCTCATGGCCAGCACCGTGACGATCACTGTCAGCGGCAATGTCCACCAGAAGCGCCGGGTGAAGCTCTTGAGCTCGGGGTTCTCGTCCTCTTCCAGTTCGGGGATCACCGGCTCCAGGGTCATCCCGCACTTGGGGCAGGTACCGGGGCCCGTCTGGCGGACTTCCGGGTGCATGGGGCAGGTGTATTCAGCAGTAGCTGACAAGCGGGCTGCGGGCATCCGATCGACCGGGGGTGCCGGGTTGTGCTCTTGATGATGCTCAACGCCGTGCATGAGTCAATTCCTGTTCTCGTCCTTGACCGGGTCTGCGGTTTCGCTTCGATGGCTGTGACCACCGTGATGGTGGTGCCCAAACAAATGCATCAGCGGACACAACAGCAAAATCGAGTAGGGCAACAGGCCGAGAATATGGCCGTAGTGCTCACGGRCCAGATAGAACAATGCAATGACCAGCAGCATGCCTAGCGCGATGCCGGATTTGCTTCTCCAAAATGCTGGAGACGTGTTGGTCGAGTGCTGTGAGTTGATCATGGTTGGGTGCTCCAGGGGAGTGAGCGCTGCCAATACGCCGAACAGGATCAACACCGCGGTTTCAGGGTGAAACCGCCGTGGCCGTTACGACAGGCTTGTCCGGATCACTGGTTCATCGGCATCTTCATCATGTTCGATTGCTGATCCATCATATTCATCATCATGTTCATCATGCCCATTCTGTCCTTGTTGCCCGGCATACCCATGTCATTACAGTTTGCATTCATCATGGCCATACCGTCCTTCATCGTCTTCATGCTCTCCTGCATGGCGGCCCGCCGCTCGGCAGGGGTTTTGGCGGCGGCGATTTTGTCGTGTGCAGCCTGCATTTTTTTCATTTGCTCGGCCATGGCCTTGTTCTGCTCAGCTGTGGCGGGTGTGGCGGGTGTGCTGGTTTGAGCGGGGTCGGTCGGGTTCAGCTCCGGGTGGTGTTCATCGACGGCCGAGGCCACGAGCGGGCTGCTCACAAGCAGGGCGGCGAGGATCAATTTCAATGAGGCATGCATGGCAATCTCCAAAGGATGAGGACAACACCGTAATACCCACAGCACGATGATGGCGAAACCAGAACATGGAACTTCCCCGGTAATGAAATAGCGGGATTCTGTTTTTTCAACCTACAGCACACCAAAACTCCATGATTGATCAAAATCAAATCAAACGTAGTCAGTCAGGTCCGCCAAGCCCAAGCCATGAATGCTGTTCACTTAAGCAATTTCAGCCGCAACGCACTCTTTGTAGCAGCCTTCGGCAGCTGCTACAGATCGCATTACGGCTTGAATGAACACGCTTGTCGCTGACCGTGACCGGGTAACGCTCAGTCCATTTCATATAAGCGCTAAGCAACGGCACCAAATGAAATACCGACAGCAGCGGTAATGGCCATCGCCAGCGCGCCCCACAGCGTCACCCGCCAGGCGCCGATCAGCAGATTGGCACCGCCTGCCTTGGCGGCAATACCGCCTAAAGCGCCCAGGAATACCAGTGACATGCCGGATATCCAGGCAATCACACTGCCAGTCGGTGCGAGGATGGTCACGCCCAGCGGCAATGCGGCGCCCACTACAAAACTGGCCGCCGAGGACATTGCCGCCTGCAGCGGTTTTGCGCTGAGCGCATCGGAAATGCCCAGTTCGTCGCGCGCATGTGAGCCCAGTGCATCGTGCGCCATGAGTTGCGTGGCGACTTTACTGGCCAGTTCGGGTTCAACACCGCGATCCACATAGATGGCCGCCAACTCCCGGTGTTCGGCAAGCGGCGCTGTCTCAAGCTCTGCTTGTTCGCGCAACAGATCGGCCCGTTCGGTATCGGCCTGGGAATGCACGGAGACGTATTCTCCCGCCGCCATCGACATCGCACCCGCCACCAGCCCGGCCACGCCCGTGACGAGCAAGGTGCTATGGGTGGCATTGGCGGCGGCGACGCCGATCAGCAGACTGGCGGTCGATACTATGCCGTCGTTGGCACCCAATACCGCGGCCCGAAGCCAGCCGATTCGCTCATGCTTATGGGATTCAGCGTGTCTGCGAAAGAACTTCATCGTTGAAATCTGCTCACTGTCGTTGAATTGATACCGATCAAAAAAATGCCTGGATAAATCAACCACTGGCCTGGTCGTTTCAGCGAGTTTCAATCTGCGCCTGGAGCTGTCCGGCAACAACCGATAGTTCCCTGAAATGCTCACCATCATGTATTACGAACAACGCATCCATACCGCGTTCCTGCGCAAGCTCAGGACCGGCTTTCTCCCCCAGGACCATCAGCGCGGTGGCCCATGCATCGGCGAGCATGCAGGTGGCGGCGACCACCGTCACGGCCGCGAGTGAGTTGGACAAGGGCGCTCCGCGAGCCGGATCCATCGTATGCGAGTAATGCCGGCCCGCGACCTCGATCCACTGACGATAGTCCCCGGACGTGGCAATCGCCGCATCGCTGATCTCCATTACCCCCATGACCTCACGAATGCCGCGGCGGGGTCTTTCAATCGCAACAATCCAGGACTCTCCACCCGGCTTGGCCCCGTGCGCGCGCATTTCACCGTCGATCCCCACCAAATAGTTCGTTATCCCCCAGCCATCGAGGCAACGTGCCATTTCATCCACCGCAAAGCCCTTGGCGATGCCTGATAGATCAAGGGTAGTCGCTGAGCGTTTACGGGCCAGGTTGCGCAACGGATCAATCTCCAGCGCTTGCGTGGCTGGCACGCGCGCCTGACGATCCGAGGCACTGATATGCGCTGCGCCGGGTCGTTGTTCGCCAGGCCCGAAGCCCCAGGCATTGACCAGATCACCCACGGCGATATCAAACGCCCCGTTGGATTGACGACCCACCCGTAGCGCCGTGGCCAGGACGGTGGCCAGCTCCTCGGGTATGGGCAGCCATTGCTGTTCGGCTGCTGCGTTGAGACGGTTGAGCGCGGAATGGGTCTTCCAGGTCGACATCTGTTGATCCACCGTGTCGACAGCCGCAAACAGACTCTCGTTGATGGCAGCCTCATCCACCGGTGGCTCGGCGTAAAACACCGCGCTGTAACGGGTGCCCATGGTCTCCCCGCTCAGGCTATAGCGCTGGGGGTCAGTAGACATCTTCACGGTAGCGTCCTTGTGATTTGAGCGTCAGCACATTCAAGTCGAGCGGAGCCAACACTTCATCCAGGGCGTTCATCACCCCTTTGGCCATCTCGCGACTCCCGCACACCAATACGTGGGCACCTTTTTCAATCAGGTGACGGAGTGCCATCGCGTCGGTGATCAGGCGGTCCTGCACATAGCTGCGTTCATGGGTTTGGGAGAAGGCGGCGCGCAACCCCCCGTACCGGCGCCGATGAGAATCACCGGCTGTTTTCCACGGCCGGGACGAAACTCGGGATTGGGCTGTATGAAGGCTTCAATCTGTCCTCCCAGCGGCAAATCATGAAGGAACCCGGAACACACGCCGTCTGCGTGTTTACGCACACAAATTTCCAGAACGCCGTCATCTGATCCGCTGGCCAGTGAGTAGTAGCGCGGCACCCTGGAACCGGGCGGCAGCACGCCAACCAGATCTCCGGCCTGGAACCGGGGCAGGCCGCTGTTGCGTCTGTGTTTGAGCTCGCCCGGCGAGCGAGACGTTGCGGCTGCGTTGAAACGCAGGATCTGGGTGGGGGCGTTCACGTGTTCGCCGTAGTGTGTGCGATCGATCAACGCCAGGGTCGTGGTTTCCGGCAGCCGTGGGGCGTGTATCAGCGTCAGTTCATGGCCCAGCAATCGGCCAACGGCGCTGCCCCAACGGGTGAACGCCTGGGCGGATTGGCGATTGATGGTTTCAAGTTCCAGCAGCTGCGTCCCGCCTGAAGCCAGCAGAGCCGCCTGAGCGTCCTTGGCAAACTGACAAAACTTCGGGAACTGCCGATCGCCAAATCCCAGTACGGCAAAACCCAGGCCAGGCTTTAGGCGGGCATTCGCCAGTCGTTTGAAGAATTGCGAGGCCGAGGCGGGTGCGTCACCGTCGCCGGTGGTGGCGGTCAGGATGAACAGCCGTTGGGCGCTGCGATACTCCACCGCGAGCCGGTTCATGGGCGCGGTATGGACGCGGTGGCCGGTCTGGTGCAAAGCCTCATGCAAGGTGTTGGCGAAGCCCCAGGTGGTGTTGCTTTCGCTGCCGACCAGAATCACCGTGTCGGCGTTTTGCGCGCCACTGTTGTGACGGATTTTCGGCTGTGACTGGCGACGACGCCACCACAGCAGCGCACCGGTGACGCTCATCAACGGCACGCTGAGCGCGCAAACGCCGAGGAACAGGCCCAGCCACCAGAGGTTTTCGCCGGTATGCAACTGGTAGATGAACTCGTAGGCATTCCGCATGGAGTCGTGGGGCACGTAAGACAACAGCGCTCCGTTGGTGGGGTCGACATAGCCGTCGCCCTGCGCAGTACGCAACGAAAAGAAATCCTCTGGATGGCCGACGCTGGGGTAGGCCAGCTCGCGCAGGTCGTTCAGGTCAGTCGCCAGCAGTGCTGGCAAGGTTGTGACCGGTGCTGCCGGGCCGCTGCTGAGCGTGCTCGGAAATACCGGCTCGAGTTGCGTCCCGTCCGAGATCAGGCCGAAGGTGGTGGCCGACATGTACATCCCGGTCAACGCGGACAACAGTAAGCCCAGAATCGCGAAACGCCCGACTTCAGCGTGCCAGCGCTGATTGAAACTGCCGCGCAGTGGCCGCATCACGCGCCGCCAGCCGCCCAGGCGCTGTGCCAGCAGCGCAGCCCCGGAAATCGACAGTATCAGGATGAACAGCGCACCGATGCCGGCTACCGCATGCCCCGGTGTGCCTGACAGCAATGACCGGTGCAGGTCTTTTACCCAGCGGGTGAACGCAGAGGGCGTATAGCTCGCAACACCTGCTCCGGTCAGCGGGTCGACGCGCTCGGCGCCGGTCTGGCCGTCCTGGGTGAAATACACGATGACTGAACCCGAGGCGGTACGGCGGATTTTTTCGACCCCGGGGTAGTGGTTCGCCACTCGACCGGCCAACTCGGCAACGTTCACCTGACCGGATGCCGGTACTGTCGCGCTCAGTCTTTCCAGGGCCGGATTGATCGACAGGATCGCACCGCTGATCGCCAGCAGCATGACCAGCAGCGCCGCGACGAGACCGGGCAGTGAGTGAAACTGGCGTAGCATGGTCAGCCTCCAAGGGGTGCCGGTGTCACATGTCGTAGGTAAAGGACTCGATGTAACCGCTGCCGGTAGAAGGTTTTCCCGCGCCTTGGGTGGTCAATGGCACGGCAATATCGGAGCGGGCCTCACGTTGATTCTCGACAGCACTGTCGACGCGGATCTGATAGCCGGCATCAATCAGCGTGTCTGCCAGTTCAACATTCACTTTCAGGGTGCGCCCGCTGCCGACGCTGGCGCCGCTGACCCCGTCAAACTCGCGGGGGTTCAAGCCGCTGCCGCGGGCCCAGTCGGACAAATGCCTGTAGTACTTGGCCTTTTTGCCAGCTACCCACAGGGTTTTCTGG
>NZ_JBFTLU010000287.1:0-5780 GCF_056396605.1 Pseudomonas sp. 05T35 | reverse complement strand
GCCCTGGCTTGGGGACGAAGAGAAGATGTTTTCGGTCGACATTCACCTGAGCAGTGACACCGAGATCCGCATGGATGTGCAACTGTCCCATGACAATAACCACCAGTTAGGCTTCGTCTGTCGGTACATCGATCTGGAGTCTGTCAGCAAACTGCGGCGGCTGGTCGAGCTCAACACGGGCGATCAGGCCGAACTTGAGCGAGAGCTGGGTGCGCTGATCCACATTAGACCACTCTTGTAGGAGCTGCCGCAGACTGCTCCTACAAGGGCTGGGTTTATTCAAATAACGCGTCCAGGGCCTGTTCCAGTCGCGTCACCGCGATGATCCGCAACCCGGCAGGCGCTTCCTTCGGCGCATTGCCCTTGGGCACGATGGCGCGTTTGAAGCCGTGCTTGGCGGCTTCCTTCAAGCGCTCCTGACCGCTTGGCACCGGCCGCACTTCACCAGACAAGCCAACCTCACCAAACACCAACAGATCATGTGGCAATGGCCGATTGCGCAGGCTGGACATCACGGCTGCCATCAACGCCAGATCGGACGCCGTCTCCAGCACCTTGACCCCGCCGACCACGTTGAGGAACACGTCCTGGTCGTGAGTCGGTATGCCTCCATGACGGTGCAGCACCGCCAACAACATGGCCAGGCGATTCTGATCCAGGCCAAGGGTGACACGGCGTGGGTTGGCCAGGTGGCTGTCGTCCACCAGTGCCTGAACTTCCACCAGCATCGGTCGCGTGCCTTCCCACGTCGCCATCACTACGCTGCCCGGCACTTCTTCCTGCGCGCGGGTGAGGAAAATCGCCGAAGGGTTGGAGACCTCTTTCAAACCCTTGTCGGTCATACCGAACACGCCCAACTCGTTGACCGCACCGAAGCGGTTTTTCACCGCACGCAACAGACGCAGGCGTCCATCCGACTCGCCTTCGAAATACAATACGGTGTCGACCATGTGCTCCAGCACTCGGGGCCCCGCCAAGGCGCCTTCTTTGGTCACGTGGCCGACGAGGAAGATCGCCGTGCCGCTCTGTTTCGCGTAACGCACCAGCAATGCCGCGCTTTCGCGAACCTGAGAGACGCCGCCCGGTGCCGATTGCAGTTGCTCGGTGAAAATCGTCTGGATCGAGTCGATCACCATGACCTTGGGTTTTTCCACCCGAGCCGTGGCGATGATGGTTTCGATGCAGGTTTCGGTCATGACTCGCAGTTGATCCTGCGGCAAGCCCAGGCGTCGAGCGCGCATGGCCACTTGCTGCTGGGATTCTTCGCCCGTGACATACAGCGCCGGCATCCGGGTTGCGAGGTTGCACAGGGTTTGCAGAAGGATGGTCGACTTGCCGATCCCCGGATCACCGCCGATCAGAACCACCGAGCCGTCGACCAGGCCGCCACCGAGCACCCGATCCAGCTCGCCGGACGCGGTGGAGAAACGTGGTATTTCTTCGACACTGACTTCGGCCAGCGTCTTGATCTGCGCCTGCTGCCCGGCCCAGCCGGTACGACCGCTGGGGGCAGCGGCACCGCCACTTTCCACCAGGGTTTCGGTCAGGGTGTTCCAGGCCCCGCATTCGCCGCATTGGCCGGCCCACTTGGGGAAGGTCGAGCCGCACTCGGTGCAGCCGTACATGCGCTTTGCCTTGGCCATCTGAACTCCCGGAAAAAACCGCGATGATAGCTCAGCTGGACACGATCAGCGCGGCGCCGGGGTACGGATTTCGCCCGCGGCCAGACGCGCGGCGCTGTTACCCAGCGGATCCTCGGCATTCAGGTCGGCCCCCTTGGCAGCCAACGCGTCGAGCAACTCGACCCGTTTGAACAGGCCCGCATACATCGCCGCCGTCTGGCCTGCGCCATTACGTTGCTCCGGGCTGCAATCGGTCGCCAACAGTCGCCTGGCTATTTGCACTTCGCCCTTGAAGATCGCCCCCATCAGCGCCGTATTGCCACGCAGGTCCTGGGCACAGGCATTGGCCCCGGCGCCGAGCAAGCGCTCTACCGCCGCAGACTGACCATGGTAAGCCGCCAGGATCAAAGCGGTGTAACCCTTGCTGTCGCGAGTCTCGAGGGAATAGCCCGCCTCGATGAACGTCTCGAGCATCGGCACATCGCCGCGACGAGCGGCGTCAAAGTAGTAATCCTGCAATTGCGCCTTGAGYGCTACCGGGTCCTTGGTCAGGTCGGCACCCGGTTCTGCATAAACGCTGCTCGCCAGGCTGGCCAGAAACAGGCAAAGATATATTCGCATGGCATAGCTCCTGGGCTCTCGCACGGAACTGAGTCGTGCGAGAGCCGGTTGAGGCAATGACGATCAGTCGACCAGTTTGTCCGCGAGCGCCTTGACGCGACTCAGATCCCCCTTGGCGACCTTGGTCACGCCAGTGCCATATTCCGGGTCAGCCTTATAGAGGAAGGACAGGATGATGTGCTTGCTTTCGTCATCCGTGGTGGCCAGCGAGCCACCAAAACTTTCGATCAGGTCGCTGCGCTCCTTCTTGTTGAACGAACGATACAGATCGCCGGCCTGCTTGAAGTTTTGCTCGCGCTGGATCTTCGCCTGCTGGGTCGTACCCGACAGCGCCGACTGGCTGTAGCGTGCCGCTTGAGGTTCCTCACGTGACTCCAGACGACTCGGCTGATAGTTCACACCGCCGTTGCTGCGACCCGTGTTCATCGCTCCGTCCTGGTTGCCGTTGTTCACCGTTACTTTTGGTGCATTGATCGGTAACTGCAACGCATTGGCGCCCAGGCGATACAGTTGCGTATCGGCATAAGAGAACACTCGACCTTGCAACAAACGATCTTCCGAAGGTTCAATTCCCGGCACTAGATTGGCCGGCGCCATGGCAACTTGTTCGGTTTCCTGAAAGACATTCGCAGGATTACGATTGAGCACCATTTGTCCAACTTTTCGCTCAGGGATACCCGGCCAGATCTTGGTAGCGTCCAACGGATCGAAGTCAAACTTGTACAGGTCTTGCGGTTTTAGAACCTGAACATACAAGTCCCACTTTGGAAAGTCGCCTTTATTGATATGAGCCACCAAGTCATTGGTCATATGACTGTAGTCTTGCCCCTGAACCCTGGTAACGGCTTGTGGGTCGAGGTTATTAATCCCCTGCAAACTCTTCCAATGAAACTTAACATAGCTGACTTCGCCTTTGGCATTGACCAATTTATAGGCGTGAACGCCATTACCGTCCATTTCCCGGTAGCTCGCCGGTGTGCCGGAGTTGGAATACAGCTCGGTCAACGTCCGAGTGGCTTCCGGGACATGGGAAAAGAAGTCGAACCGGCGTGAGTCATCATCCAGGTTGGTGCGAGGGTCTGGTTTGAAGGCGTGGACCATGTCCGGGAATTTGATTGCATCGCGGATGAAAAAGGTCGGGAAGTTATTGCCGACCAGGTCCCAGTTACCGTCTGCGGTGTAGAACTTGGTGGCAAAGCCTCGTGGGTCGCGCAGGGTTTCCGGGGAATGGTTGCCGTGCACCACCGCGGAAAAACGCACGAACACCGGCGTTGTCTGGCCTGCGGCAAAGACTTTGGCCTTGGTCAGGTCACTGAGATCATCGGTTACCGTGAAACTGCCATGGGCCCCCGTACCGCGGGCATGTACGACCCGCTCCGGAATGCGTTCGCGGTCAAAGCGCTGGAGTTTCTGGATCAGTTGCACGTCCTGCAACAGCACCGGACCAGTGGCCCCCGCAGTCTGCGAGTTCTGGTTGTCGCCCACAGCGGCGCCGTTATCACGGGTCAGGGTCGCCGCGTGAACGGAGAATGACAGCAGGCTGGCGGTCAAGACGCCGAATACACGGCGATGGGAAAAAGCCCCTTGGCTAATGGCGGTGGTCATGTCGAACTCCTCTGGTTTTGTGTAGCGCATCCAGGTGCGCTGAACAGAGGCTAGTGACCAGGCAGTCAAAACATAAATAGAAAGAACGCAATGCGTCGATTGAGAGTTTTTTCTGGTCTATCAGTAGGTTGGCGCGTATTCGCGCGCGATTGATGGCACTTTGTAAACTATTTGCCAGTAAGCGGGTCGATAGCAGCGAGCACTGTAAGAAGTTGTGTCGAGCAAGACCCGACGTGCTGATTTACACTGCGTTCACCAACCTCATCTGTAACAAGGAATAACCTATGGGCGTGATAAGTGAGTTCAAGGCCTTCGCGGTCAAAGGTAATGTGGTCGACATGGCCGTCGGTATTRTCATCGGCGCTGCGTTCGGCAAGATCGTTTCGTCGTTTGTCGGCGATGTTGTCATGCCGCCAATCGGCCTGCTGATCGGTGGGGTGGACTTCGCGGACCTCTCGGTCACGCTGAAAGCGGCGCAGGGCACGGTCCCGGCAGTGGTGCTGGCCTACGGCAAATTCATCCAGAGCATCATCGACTTCCTGATCGTCGCGTTCGCGATCTTCGCGGGCGTGAAAGCCATCAACCGTCTGAAGCGCGAAGAAGCGGTGGCGCCAAGCCTGCCGCCGGTTCCGACCAAGGAAGAAGAACTGTTGAGCGAAATTCGCGACCTGCTTAAAGCGCAGAACAACAAGCCCTGAAGGCTGCGTTGCGAAATAAACGGCGCCTGATGGCGTCGTTTTTTTACCAGTAATTTTCCACAGCCACCTGACCAGGTCGCCGAGTCAGACTCAGTCGCATGTCGCGCGCTTTCAGCAAGTTGCGTGTGTCATCGATCATCTGCGGGTTTCCACAGAGCATCACTCGCGAATGTTCGGCCGTGATGGCGACGCCAGCCACCCGCTCCAGTTCGCCATTTTTGATCAACTGGGTGATACGCCCGCTCAACGCTTGCGGATGCGGCTCACGGGTGACCGTGGTGATAAATTGCAATTTATGGGCGTGCTCCGCCAAATACTCACGCTCTTCCAATTCAGCAATCAGCGCCTGATAAGCCAACTCCCGCGCTTCGCGCACGCTATACACCAGAATGATTCGCTCGAATTTCTCCCAGACCTCGAAGTCCTGCAGGATCGACAGAAACGGCGCAATTCCCGTCCCTGTGGACAATAACCAGAGATCACGCCCATCGACGAAGCGATCAAGGGTCAGGAAACCAAAGGCCTGACGGTCGACCATCAGCGTATCGCCCACCTCCAGACGACTCAGCTCGCTGGTAAATTCGCCACCCGGAACGACGATGGAGAAGAACTCGAGAAACTCGTCGTGGGGTGAAGAGACCATGGAATAGGCGCGCCAAACCGTGCTGCCGTCAGCCTTGGTAACCCCTAAACGGGCGAATTGCCCGGCACGAAAACGAAAGCCCGGATCTCGCGTGGTACGCAGCGTGAACAGACCGGGGGTCAATGGTTGGACATCGAGCAGGGTTTGGCGGGTGAACTTCTCTGCGCTGGCGGTCATGGGGCGCTCCATTGATCTGGTTACCCCAGTGTCCCGCAAAGCCGGATGAAGAAACACCGTCGGTTTGTAGTGGTATTAATGAACAGACGAACTGTTAACTAAAGAGTTAAAGGCAGGGTTCACGGCTAAAAGATGAAGATAGTTTTAATATCTCTACAGCTGACGGACGAAGTCTCATGCTCTGTACAGGTTCTGTTCCCCTAAGAACCCGCTGTTCATTTAACGAGCCCATCAAGAGCAAAAAACTCACTTCACACATGTAATATTTATCCTACACTCGTGACGTAAAAATTAGATCCAATTAATGCCTGTGCGGCGAAGTGCAATGCAAGGAAGGTTTTCCATGGATACTTGGAAGGAAACTCAGCTAAAACAGTTGATTGGCGAGTTAGACATTGAAAATGCCTACAAAAT
>NZ_JBFTLU010000286.1:0-5786 GCF_056396605.1 Pseudomonas sp. 05T35 | reverse complement strand
AGTAAGTGCTGAGCTCTTCGACGTGCACCAATGGTCGGCGCCAGAAACGTAAAAACAGGTCCTGCACCAGGTCTGCGGCAGTCGCCCGACAGCCCACGCGCCGACTGACCAACGCTTCCATTTGCGGTCGCTGCGACAGGAATACCTGCAGAAAATACGCGCGACTGTCCGGGCTGTCGGAGCCGTCGATGTTCTGGGATTCGGGTGGGGTATTGATCATCAAAGGTCGACTCAACGTGGTCCATGCCCTACGCAGGGTCAACGGTGCGCCAATATTAATGATAAATATTCTCATGCGCAAAAGACTCTGACGAGAGCCCGTTACTCATTCGGTCTGCGCTGATTGCCGGATGCAGTGATTTGCAACGCGCGAGCCAAGCTGCTCCCGTGTGATGGGTGACAACAAGGGTCAATACGCGGAGTCAGGAACAGGCGGTTTTCAACGCGGGGGGATCCAGCTGGTCACGAAACGCCAGGTAGTGCTTGAGCACCTGGATCGGCGCCTCGATTTGCGGGTAATGACCAATTCCGCGTAGCAATACCGTGTCCGGATTGGGGATCAACTGGCGGTAGCGTTCGACCATATGGGCACCCGACACCGGGTCGACTTCGCCATCGATCACCCGCATCGCAACGGTGCCCGCTTGCA
The DNA here is from genome assembly GCF_056396605.1 of Pseudomonas sp. 05T35. NCBI lineage: Bacteria > Pseudomonadati > Pseudomonadota > Gammaproteobacteria > Pseudomonadales > Pseudomonadaceae > Pseudomonas > Pseudomonas sp. 05T35. The sequence continues at coordinate 5,137 of NZ_JBFTLU010000286.1, read as the reverse complement.
TGGCCTTGACCCACCTGTCCCGCTGCATGCGGCGTTGCGGGATGTAGTTGATCAGTTTGTGCATGATCCGCGTGCCGCGGTTGTTGTCGATCAGGCTCCAGAAATCGTCCAGTTCACTTTCACTCGGACGGGTCCGGGGGCCAAAGACCTGTCGGAAACTCTTGACCAGCCCATCCCGACTGAACGCCCGTCCGATCATCCAGCCCAACGGACTGAGCAACAGCTTTTGCATCAGCACCGGCCGATGGGTTTCGGGAAACAGGCCACCGTTGAGGAACACACAACTGCCAATCTCGACACGCGCCTCAGTATGTCGGGCCAACAACTCCTGGGCCACGCTGTCACCGTAATCATGTGCCAGCAGGTGCACAGGCTGCCGGACACCCAGATATTCCAGTAGCGCCTGCTGCAAGTCGGCCTGCTCCAACAGGCAATACTCATGGTCCAGCGGCTTGGCCGAGTCGCCAAAACCCAGCATGTCGCAGGCGATCACTCGATACCGCTGGGTCAAGGGTTGCCACAGGTAATGCCAGTCCCAACTGGCAGTGGGGAATCCGTGAATCAGCAACAAGGGCTCAYCCTGCCCGGCCACCCAATAGCGAATGGTCTGACCACGGAACACAAAGCTCTGACCGCGTTTGCGCCAGACGCACAGAGGGATCTCGGCGAGCGCCATCAGAGTCTGTAACCCGGGGCTTGTTGATCGAGTTTGCGCAGCAACGCCGGCCAGGCCAGCGCGCCACCCATCCCTTGAGCACTTTTGGTCACGCCGGCAATCATCGCCTTGGCACCCGCGAGAATCTGCGGTTCGATGGCAATCAGTTCAGCCCCGCCGTTCTGCGCCAGCACCTGGATCTCGCAGGCACGCTGGAAGGTGAACATCATCAAAAAGGTGTCGGCAATGCTGCTGCCACAGGTCAGTAGCCCGTGGTTGTGCAACATCAGAAAATTGTTTTCACCGAGGTCGGCTTGCAGGCGCGCCTTTTCCTCGTGGTTGAGCGCGACACCTTCATAGGCGTGATACGCCAGGCTGGACAGCACAAACAGTGATTGCTGGCTGATGGGCAATACGCCCTGCTTCTGCGCGGAAACCGCCACACCGGCCGCCGTGTGGGTATGCAGCACGCACACCACGTCGTGACGCACTTCATGCACGGCGCTGTGGATGGTGTATCCGGCGGGATTGATCTCGTAGGGGCTGTGCATCAGCTTGTTGCCGGCCTGATCGACTTTGACCAGGCTCGATGCGGTAATTTCGTGAAACATCATTCCGAACGGATTAATCAAAAAATCTTCAGTCCCCGGCACCTTGGCGGAAATGTGGGTGAAGATCAGATCGTCCCACCCCTGCAACGCCACCAGCCGATAGCAGGCCGCCAGATCGACACGGGTTTGCCACTCGGCGGCGCTAACTTGGTCTTTTACATCGGATGTCGATTGAACGGGGGTTACGCTCACGGCGAGGACCTCTGGTTCTTATTATTTATTTCGTAGGGGTAAACGCAGTCTAGTCAGCTGTCGGGGTTCGTGTAGTTGCATTCGCAGCCAGCTTACTGACCCAACGAGTCAGCAAGCCTGCGGCCGCTAAATGAGGTGAACGCCGTCACAACACCCATGTCAGCAGCGGCGCTGCAAACAGGTTCAACAACCCGGTCARCACCATCACCAAGCCCGCCACCGAGCCCTCTTCGCCGCCCACTTCACGGGCACGGCTGACGCCTGCACCGTGCGCGCCGACGCCAAACAAGGCGCCGCGTGCCAAGGCGCTGCGCAAGGGTAGCCACTTGAGCAAAATGCCGCCCAGCGCGGCGCCAAAGACGCCGGTGAACATCACGAATACCGCCGTCAAGTCCGGCACTCCGCCAAGGTCATGGGCCAACGGCATGGCGAATGGCGTGGTAATCGAGCGAGGCACCAGTGACATCGTCACCGAACTGTCCAGCGCCAGGGCCTTGGCCAGACCGAACGAGCTGCCGATCGATACCGCACTGCCCGCCAACATCCCCAGCAACAACGCCGACCAATGGCGTATCAACAATTGCCGCTGCAGCCAGATCGGTACCGCGAACGCCACGGTGACCGGCCCCAGTACCAGCATCAACCAATGAGTGTTGCTCGAATACTCGGCGTATGCGGTATGCAGCGGCACGGCGATCGCCAGCAACATGGCGGGTACCAGAATCAGCGGTGACAACAGGTAACGCCCGCTGCGCCGATAAATCCAGCGACTGAACAGGTAGGCCGCCAGGGTAAAGACCAGCCAGAACACTGGCATCCACTCAAGCTTCATGACGCATCCTCCAGCGGCAAACCAGCTCTACCGTAAACGCGGTCACGACCATCACCATCAGCGTGCTGACACCAATGACCACCAGGATTCGCCAGCCCTCTTCACGCAGCAGGCCGCCATAGTCGAGCAGGCTCATCAGTGCCGGAATAAAGAACAGCAGCATCTCGGCCATCAGCAAGCCGGCGCCCATTTGCAAGGTCGCCGGTTTGACCCAGCCCAGAGCAAACGCCAGCAGCAACAGCGCCAGGCCGATCACCCCACCCGGAATCGGCCAGGCAAACCAGACGGCCAACTGACAACCAAGCAGGTAGATGACCAGCAGTACCGTCAGCTCAGCGACCAGGCGACCCAGGTGTTTCAGCATTGATGTGTTCATTTTTTCGCTCCTTACAGGCGCTCATTTTAAGGAGCCGGCTGTCATCCCCGAAGCGAATTGTTAGACTCATAACTATTCCAGACTGGAATTACACATATGGAATTCAAACAGCTGCGCAGCTTCGTCGAAGTCATCCACCAGGGCGGCTTTACCCAAGCAGCCAAGACCTTGCACATCAGCCAATCGGCAGTGAGCAAACAGGTCGCTCAACTCGAACACAGCCTGGGCACGCCTCTGCTGGAGCGCCTCGGTTCGCAGATTCGTCTGACGGCCGCCGGTGGCGTGGTCTTGCAGCGCGCCGAAGGCATGCTGCGGCTGCGCAACGAACTGCTCAGCGAACTGGATGACCTGAGTCAACTGGCGCGGGGAGAACTGCGTCTGGGATTACCACTGCTGGGCAGTGATGCTCTATTTGCCGGGTTGTTCGCCGAGTACCGACGCCGTTATCCGAACATCAACGTGCAGCTACTTGAAGGCGGAAGCCTGAATATCGAGCAAGCCGTGTTGAGCGGCGAACTGGAACTGGGCGGCAGCCTTCTACCGAAAGACCCGCAGTTCGCCTTTCAGCCGTTCTGTGACGAGCCTCTGGATGCGTTATTACCCGCCGATCATCCACTGGCCATGAATAGTCACATTCGATTGGAAGAGCTGGCGGACACACCGTTTCTGCTTTATCAGCGCAGCTTCGTGCTCAACGACCGTTTGCTCCAGGCGTGCCAGCAACTGGGTTTCACGCCAAAGGAAGGTGGGCGCAGCGGCCAGGCGGACTTTCTTGCGGCGCTGGTGGCCGCTGGGCAAGGCGTGGTGTTGCTGCCCAGCGTGGTGGCACGCGGGCTGGTCAGGCCCGGGGTGGTGCGCCTGACCTTGCAAGCGCCGAGTTACCTGCGCTGGGACATCGCGTTTATCTGGCGTCAGGGCGCCTACCTTTCAAAAGCCGCCCAGGCCTGGCTCGCGTTACTGCGCGAGCGCCCGGTCAGCCGCGCAGCGCGCTGATCAATTCTGCCAACCAGGGTTCGGCGTCAGTTTCCGGGGTCACGCTTTCGCTGGCGTCCAGGCGCAGCATGGGCAGCACTTCGCGCACGCCCACCTCAGCGAACAGCTCACGTATTTGTTCGCCGCCACCACAGAAGGTATCGCCGTAGCTGGCATCCCCCAGGCCAATCACCGCTCCCGGTAAACCGCGCCAGGCAGCGGGCAGTTGATCGCGAATCATCGAATACAGCGGTTGCAGGTTGTCCGGCAACTCGCCCATGCCCGTGGTCGAGGTGACGGCCAGAAAGGCTTCGGGAGCGAACGCCTGGACATCGGCCAGGGTTGCACGCGGGTTGTGCCAGGCGTCAAAACCTGCAGCCTTGAGAAGTTTGGCYGCATGCCGGGCGACTTCTTCAGCCGTGCCGTACACCGAGCCGGAAAGAATGGCGACTTTCATCAATCTGATCCTGATGCAGAGTAAAAGGCCCGGATATTAACAGCTGAGGCAAAAAAGCTGCGAATGCCTTGCAAATAGGTCTGGTGGCCAGTGGACAGTCCGCAACCATGTCATAGAATGCAGCATCATCATTCGATGCAGAAAGGACTCTCTGATGATCAATGCCCAGCTGATGCAATTAGTAATCAACGCTTCAAATGATGGAATTGTCATCGCGGAAAGGGAAGGCGAAGATAACATCCTGATTTACGTTAACCCCGCCTTCGAAAAACTGACCGGCTACAGTGCTGAAGAAATCCTGTATCAGGACTGTCGCTTTCTTCAGTCTGGGGATCGCGATCAGGCCGCACTGGAGCTGATCCGCGAAACACTGCGTGATGGGAAGTCCTGCCGGGAAATTCTGCGCAACTACCGCAAGGACGGCACACACTTCTGGAATGAGCTGTCGCTTTCAATGGTGTACAACAAACACGACAAGCAGACTTATTTCATCGGCGTGCAGAAAGACGTCACTGCTCAGGTCAAGGCGCAACAGCGGGTTGAACAACTGGAAGCCCAGCTGGCTGAAGTCCAGGCAGAGCTTCAGGCACTCAAAGCGACAAACGGTTAAAACAAGCTGTCGAATTAATGGTCATTAACTACAATCACCAATAACTTTGTAATTATTTCTTTCGAGCTAACCATGCACCGCGATGCCCTTCTGACTCAGGATGAACTGGATTTCATCCAGACCATGCAGCACAACCCGCAGCTTAACGTTCGCGATGCGACGTCGAGCCTGCTGGTTAATGGGGGCTCGCAAATCCGTGATTTATTGACACGTCTGGCGGCCAATGAGCAGGTCACCATTCAGGCACATTTCGAAAATCAGCAAATGACCTTTCCGCTACATTTGGTGGAAGATGAGTTTCATGCACTGCATTTGCGCCTGGGCGTACCCAGCATCTACGAGGACGGGCCGATGGTTCGCCCCTGGCGTCTGGCGCTTGAAGAGCCCGTAGCCCTGGAGAACGCCAAAGGCCAACCCGGCACGTTCTGGGTC
>NZ_JBFTLU010000285.1:0-5852 GCF_056396605.1 Pseudomonas sp. 05T35 | reverse complement strand
GGTTATCCACAGGTTGCTCCACAGTATTTGTGCGCAAGCCAGAAACCCGGGCATAAGCACTGTAAGGCTTTCTTCTAATGGTGATATACCGCTCTAACTGTTTGTTTTGCGGTGGAATTGAACCCGTGGATGGCCAATTGAACGAAAAGTGATCAACGCCCGCAAAGCCACGTGGCGGAAGGGTTGCAGCGCTGTGTGCTCAGGTTATCCACAGCCGGGTGCACAGCGGTTGTGGGCAAGTATCGGAAATGTTGGCATGGCGCCAATGCCCCAAAAGATCGCAGCCTGTTTTTCAGCGCTGCAACACAATCCGCCCGCGACTCACATCCGCCAGTTGACGCTGCAAGGTATCAATCTGCGTCTCACCGATGGCCAGTTGCAGTTCCACACCATTGGCGGTGAAGGTTTCTTCCACCACCAACCCGCCCAGCTCGGCCACGCGCAGTTTGACCAGCACCAGTTCGCTGAAGCTGCAGGCACAACGGATCGGCACCCGGCTGATCAGGGCAATCCGCTCGGCGCCTTGCAGGCATTTATTGGCGCTGCCGCCGTAGGCCCGGGCGAGGCCGCCGGTGCCCAGCTGAATGCCGCCGTACCAGCGAATCACCACGACCGCGACCTGATCGCAATCCTGCGCTTCGATCGCCGCGAGTATCGGCCGGCCAGCAGTGCCGCCCGGTTCGCCGTCGTCACTGCTGCGGTACTGATCGGCGAGTTTCCAGGCCCAGCAATTGTGTGAAGCATTCAGGTCGCTGTGCTGCTCGATGAACGCCTGCGCCTCGGCAGCACTGGTGATCGGTGCCGCGAGGGCGATGAAGCGGCTTTTGCGAATTTCTTCGCGGTATTCGCAAAGGCCTGCAAGGGTAAAAGGCATGGCTGAGCGTCTTAAATGGCTGGAGTGAGGCCGCAGCCTTTAAGGATTATGCGGATCAGGTTATCGCCGGCATCTTCCATGTCCTGTTTGGTCAGCTTGGTACGGCCAGTGACGCGGCAGATTTGCGTGGCGAAATCGGCGTAATGCTGGGTGCTACCCCATAACAGGAAGATCAGGTTCACCGGGTCTACGGGGTCCATCTTGCCGGCATCGATCCAGGCCTGAAACACGTCCGCGCGGCCCTTGAACCAGGCGCGGTAATCCTGATTGAAGTACTCGGTCAGGCATTCTCCGCCGCTGATGACTTCCATGGCGAACACCCGCGAGGCTTGTGGCTGGCGGCGGGAGAACTCCATCTTGGCGCGTATGTAGCGGGTCAGCGCTTCGGCGGGGTCATCTTCGGCAGTAAGGGTGTTAAAGGTGCTGTCCCACAACTGGATGATGTTGCTCAACACCCCGATGTACAGTCCGAGCTTGTTGGTGAAGTAGTAATGCAGATTGGCTTTGGGCAGCCCGGCATTTTGCGCGATGGTGTTCATGCTGGTGCCCTTGAAACCGTGACGAGCGAATTCGATTTCGGCGGCTTTGAGGATCGCCTCTTCGTTCTTCTGACGAATGCGGCTGGCAGGCTTACCTGCGTGGGCTGGGACTTCAAAGGTCATGGGCGGTTCCGAGCTGGTCAGTGGGGGCACCGTGCGTTGATAGCGCACCCACCGGAATCCGACAAGCCTTGTCGCTATAAAAGCGTCAACGCTGGGCCTTTCATGCGGATTATCGAGTCGCTGCAAGGCTTTCCAGGAAGCTTTCCAGTACCAAATGCGGGCGCCGCCCCTTGCGTGTCACCGATGCCAGGCTCAGGTCATAAAACCGTGCGCCGGGTTTGAGCGCGCGCAAGCGACCTTGCTGCACCCACAGGTTGGCGTAGTGGTCTGGTAGGTAACCGATGTAGCGCCCGGTCAGAATCAGAAACGCCATGCCCTCGCGGTCCGATGCGCTGGCGGTGCAATTGAGCGCCTGATAATGCGCCTGGATCTCGGCCGGTAAACGGAAGGTCGGGGCGATCGCGTCCTGACTATTCAGGCGTTCATCGTCCAGCTGTTTATCGTCGACGTAAAACAGTGGATGGCCGACCGCGCAGTAAAGCAGCGAACGCTCGCTGTACAGCGGCTGATACTCAAGACCCGACAAGGCGCTGGCCTGCGGTACCACGCCGACATGCAAGCGCCCATCAAGCACGCCTTGTTCGACTTCATTGGGCGCGATCATGCGGATCTGAATCTGCACGTCCGGCCCACGCTCTTTCAACTGCGCCAGTGCGTGGGTGATACGCATGTGGGGCAGGGTGACGAGGTTGTCGGTCAGGCCGATGGTCAATTCACCGCGCAAGTGTTGATGCAGGCCGTTGACCTCGGTGCGAAAACTTTCGAGCGCGCTTAACAGCTGCAACGCCGATTGATAGACCTCGCGGCCCTCTTCGGTCAGCGAGAACCCGGCTCGACCACGCTGACACAGGCGCAGACCCAGTCGTTGTTCAAGATCGCTCATTTGCTGGCTGATGGCCGAGCGTCCAATCCCGAGCACACTTTCTGCCGCGGAGAAGCCGCCGCACTCGACCACGCTGCGAAAGATCCGCAGCAGGCGGATATCAAAGTCACTGACTTGTGCCAGTGGGTCGGGTCGGCGGCTGCTCATAGTTTAGTGATTGCCTGACTGAAGGTTAGAAGAGTTGGATTTCACCGACTTTATCGTCGTGGCAACTTAGCTGCAAGAACGCTGTTAATCCCTACGCCGCTTATTGCCCTGCGAGGTTTTGCTCATGAACGTGCCTGAAAACGCTCCGGTCTCCCTGGCCAGCCAACTCAAGCTCGATGCCCACTGGATGCCGTACACCGCCAACCGCAATTTCCAGCGCGACCCGCGTCTGATCGTTGCCGCTGAAGGCAGCTACTTGATCGACGACAAGGGCCGCAAAGTCTATGACTCGCTGTCGGGTCTGTGGACCTGCGGCGCAGGGCATACCCGCAAGGAAATCCAGGAAGCGGTGGCCAAGCAGTTGGGCACCCTCGATTACTCGCCGGGCTTCCAGTACGGTCACCCGCTATCGTTCCAGCTCGCCGAGAAAATCACCGAGCTGACCCCGGGCAATCTGAATCACGTGTTCTTCACTGACTCCGGTTCCGAGTGCGCCGATACAGCCGTGAAGATGGTCCGCGCTTACTGGCGTCTGAAAGGTCAGTCGACCAAGACCAAAATGATCGGTCGTGCCCGTGGTTACCACGGGGTGAACATCGCCGGCACCAGTCTGGGCGGCGTGAACGGCAACCGTAAGCTGTTTGGTCAGGCGATGATGGACGTCGACCACCTGCCGCACACCCTGCTGGCCAGTAATGCCTATTCCCGTGGCATGCCGAAAGAGGGCGGTATTGCCCTGGCCGAAGAGCTGCTCAAACTGATCGAACTGCACGACGCCTCGAACATCGCGGCAGTGTTCGTCGAGCCTCTGGCCGGTTCTGCAGGTGTACTGGTTCCGCCTCAGGGGTATCTGAAGCGTCTGCGCGAAATCTGTGATCAGCACAACATCCTGCTGGTATTCGACGAAGTCATCACCGGCTTCGGTCGTACCGGTTCGATGTTCGGCGCTGACAGCTTCGGCGTGACTCCGGACCTGATGTGCATTGCCAAGCAGGTTACCAATGGCGCCATCCCGATGGGCGCGGTGATCGCCAGTTCGGAGATCTACCAGACCTTCATGAACCAGGCGACGCCGGAATACGCGGTGGAATTCCCGCACGGTTACACCTATTCGGCGCACCCAGTGGCCTGCGCTGCCGGCCTGGCGGCACTCGACCTGCTGCAAARGGAAAACCTGGTGCAGAGCGTGGCCGAAGTCGCGCCGCATTTCGAGAATGCGCTGCACGGTCTGAAAGGTTCGAAGAACGTCATCGACATCCGTAACTACGGCCTGGCCGGTGCGATCCAGATCGCTGCGCGCGATGGCGACGCTATCGTGCGTCCATTCGAGGCGGGCATGGCGCTGTGGAAGGCGGGTTTCTATGTGCGCTTCGGCGGCGACACCCTGCAGTTCGGCCCAACCTTCAACAGCAAGCCGCAGGATCTTGATCGTCTGTTCGATGCGGTCGGCGAAGTGCTGAACAAGATCGACTGATTAGCCCTTCCATATAAGAACGAACAACGGACGCGCAGCGATGCGCGTCCGTGGACAATTTTTCAGGAGCCCCGCATGAGCCTCATCCCGCATTTGATCAATGGCGAACTGGTAACCGATAACGCTCGCACTGCTGACGTGTTCAACCCGTCTACCGGTCAGCCAATCCATAAAGTGCCGTTGGCCAGCCGTGAAACCATTCAAAACGCCATCGACTCGGCCAAGGCTGCATTTCCGGCCTGGCGCAACACACCACCGGCCAAACGCGCCCAGGTGATGTTCCGATTCAAGCAATTGCTGGAGCAGAATGAAGCGCGTATCGCTCAACTGATCAGCGAAGAACACGGCAAGACGCTGGAAGACGCCGCGGGTGAATTGAAGCGCGGTATCGAAAACGTCGAGTTCGCCTGTGCGGCACCGGAAATCCTCAAGGGCGAGTACAGCCGTAATGTCGGCCCGAACATCGATGCCTGGTCGGACTTCCAGCCATTGGGCGTAGTGGCCGGTATCACGCCGTTCAACTTCCCGGCGATGGTGCCGCTGTGGATGTATCCGCTGGCGATCGTCTGCGGTAACTGCTTTATCCTCAAACCGTCCGAGCGTGACCCAAGTTCGACGTTGCTGATCGCTCAGCTCTTGCTCGAAGCCGGCCTGCCGAAAGGCGTGTTGAGCGTGGTTCACGGTGACAAGGCTGYGGTCGATGCGTTGATTGAAGCGCCTGAAGTCAAGGCACTGAGCTTCGTCGGTTCGACACCGATTGCCGAATACATCTATGCCGAAGGCACCAAGCGCGGCAAACGCGTCCAGGCATTGGGCGGGGCGAAGAACCACGCAGTATTGATGCCGGATGCGGATCTGGATAACGCAGTCAGCGCACTGATGGGCGCGGCTTACGGTTCTTGTGGCGAGCGCTGCATGGCGATCTCGGTAGCCGTGTGCGTTGGTGATCAAGTCGCGGATGCGCTGGTGGCCAAGCTGGTTCCGCAAATCAAGGCGCTGAAAATCGGTGCCGGCACTTCGTGTGGCCTGGACATGGGGCCACTGGTTTCCGGTCAGGCTCGCGACAAGGTCAGTGGTTATATAGAAGACGGTGTTTCCTCTGGCGCTTCGCTGGTCGTCGATGGTCGTGGTCTGAGCGTTGCCGGTCATGAGGAAGGCTTCTTCCTGGGTGGTTGCCTGTTCGATAACGTCACGCCAGAGATGCGTATCTATAAAGAAGAGATCTTCGGGCCGGTGCTGTGTGTCGTTCGGGTCAATAGCCTGGAAGAGGCTATGCAACTGATCAACGATCACGAGTATGGCAACGGCACCTGCATCTTCACCCGTGATGGTGAGGCGGCGCGGTTGTTCTGCGACGAGATCGAAGTCGGCATGGTTGGGGTCAACGTTCCGCTGCCGGTTCCAGTGGCTTACCACAGCTTTGGCGGCTGGAAGCGTTCACTGTTTGGTGACCTGCATGCGTATGGCCCGGATGGTGTGCGTTTCTATACCCGTCGCAAGGCAATTACTCAGCGCTGGCCACAACGTGCAAGCCATGAAGCCTCGCAGTTCGCATTCCCTAGCTTGTAAGTAGAAGGGCAGAAGGCCGATCCACCTCTATATAGCGGTGGACCGGCCTTCGTGTTTTCGGGGGGTTTTGACTGATATGACAGATTTATGAAAATAGGTGTTGACGGCAGATTCTGGACGTCTATAATTCGCCCCACTTCCGGCGCAGTCGAAACGGAAAACTCCTTGGTAAACAAAGAGTTACGCAGTTTTCGGCAGCGGTTACGCTTCAGTTCATCGAAGTCCGAAGGAGTTGAAAGAGCG
>NZ_JBFTLU010000284.1:0-5857 GCF_056396605.1 Pseudomonas sp. 05T35 | reverse complement strand
GTGGTGCCGTTTCATATCGGTGAAGAACGTTTTGCGGCTGAAGGTCAGGCGCTCGCCGCATTGGCGGGGGAGCTGGCACGGCGTGCAGCCGACGCGGCTAGACAGCCCGTGCGTGTGGCGGGTTCATTGCCGCCGCTGTTCGGTTCCTATCGTCCGGACCTTTTTGATGCTGCCCGGGTGACTGAATTGCTGACGCCATTGGTGACGGGGCTGGCACCTCATGTCGATCTGTGGCTGGCTGAAACCCAGAGTTCGATTGTCGAGGCGCGGGCTATTCATGCCGGTTTGCCAAAGGACGGCAAGCCGTTCTGGCTGTCGTTTACCTTGAAGGATGAAGACACGGACGAAGTACCGCGTTTGCGTTCAGGTGAACCMGTGGCCGATGCCGCTGCGGTGGCCGCAGAGCTGGGGGTCGAGACGCTGCTGTTCAACTGCAGCCAGCCGGAAGTAATCGGTGCGGCGATTGATGCTGCGCGGGAAACCTTTGAGCGTTTGGGTGTGAAAGTACACATCGGCGCATACGCCAACGCCTTCCCGCCGCAACCGAAAGAGGCCACGGCCAATGATGGTCTGGACCCGTTGCGCGAGGACCTCGATCCGCCCGGTTACCTGCATTGGGCGGCCGATTGGCAGAAACGCGGTGCGAGCCATCTCGGTGGTTGCTGCGGGATTGGCCCGGAGCATATTGCGGTGTTGGCGCAGAAGCTGGCGTAAAGCCAAAAGATGTTCCCACGCTTCGCGTGGGAACGGTCATCAGGCGCCATTACCCCGGCACTCAGCCAGCGTTTTCAACTGACCCGAATCCGTCTGATTTTCCTCGCTCAGCCACTTCTCAAATCCCGCCCCAATCGCCGGCCACTCCGAGTCCAGGATCGAATACCACGCGGTGTCGCGGTTCTGGCCCTTGACCACCATGTGCTGGCGGAACACGCCTTCAAAGCTGAAGCCCAGGCGTTCGGCGGCGTATTTGGAGCGGGCATTGCCGTTGTTGCACTTCCATTCCAGGCGACGGTAGCCCAGAGCGAACGATTCCTTGGCCAGCAGGTACACCGCTTCGGTGCTTTTCGGTGAGCGCTGCATCGGGGCGCCAAAGGTGACGTGGCCGATTTCGATGCGCCCGTGGGCCGGGACGATCGACATCAGGCTGAGAAGGCCTTGCACTTCACCGCTGGTACGGTCGATGACGCTGAAGAAATACGGGTCGCTGTTGGCCGCGTGGTTGTTCAGCCAGTCGTTGAACGCGCTGCGTTCCGGGAACGGGCCGTAAGGCAAGTAATCCCACAGCTTCGGGTCGGCGCCCGGGCCTTGCAGGGCTTTGAACAAGCCGTCGGCGTGGCGTGCCGGGTCGAGTTTTTCCAGGCGAATGAAGCGTCCTTCGATCAGTTGAACCGAGGGAGCTGGAGCGCCTTTCCAGTCAGCGAGTGAAGTCGACATGTTGCTCTCCTTGAGCCTTAAAGGGCTTTGCGAAACTGGATGAAACCAGGACGTTCGGCAATGCGCTCGTAGAGCTGGATCGCGGTGCCGTTGGTTTCGTGGGTCAGCCAATGAACCTTGCAGCAACCGTCCGCCTTGGCAGTGGMGTAGACGAATTCGATCAGCTTGCGGCCGACGCCGGTGCCACGGGTTTCGGGCGTCACCAGCAAGTCTTGCAGGTAGCAGGAGTTTTCGATGCTCCAGTTCGAGCGGTGATAGATGAAATGCACCATGCCCACCGCTTTGCCATCGGCCCAGGCGAGGGCGGCGTGAGTCGGCTCGCTCGGGTCGAGGAACCGTTGCCAGGTGCTGTGGCTGACAGCCTCCGGCAGCTCGGTGTTGTAGAAACGCAGGTAGGCTTGCCACAACGGCAGCCAGGCTGCGTGGTCATCGGCGGTAACACGGCGAATCTCGATCTGACTCATGATCATTCCTTGGGCATCAGGTGGGCGAGGGCCTGGTCGTGCGGATTGGCGCTGGCGATCAGCCCTTCGCGCACGCCGGTGATGTCTGCGGTACTGCGGTTCTGGCTGAGCTTGCGCTTGCCTTCCAGACGCTGGATCGGCAGGGCGAAGCCGACAATGGCCTTGAGCATGCCGTCGATGTAATGGGCCGGCGCGTCGTCGACTTTCCACGGCTGGGTGCGGTCGCGTTCATGGCGATCGGTCAGGGCGCTGACCACATTGCGCAGGCGATGAGCATCGCTGAACACTTCGGCGTTGCCATAGGCGTGTACCGCCACATAGTTCCAGGTTGGCACAACTTTGCCGTGGTCCGCTTTGCTGGGGTAGTACGACGGGCTGACGTAAGCATCGGCCCCGGCAAAAATCACCAGCGCCTCGGCCCCGGCTTCCAGCTCCTGCCACTGTGGATTGGCTCGGGCCAAGTGGCCGTAAAGGGTGCCATTCGGCCCTTGTTCCGGGCTGAGCAACAGCGGCACATGGCTGGCCTGCAAGCCCTGCTCACCGTGAGTGACGAGGATGGCCAGGCGTGTGTCGAGGATCTGCTGATGCAGGGCGGGAAGGTCTTCGATGGCAAATGCGCTGGGGGTATACATGGATATTTTCCTTGGCGAATGCCTTTATCCTAGGCAGGCTATTGGTCTGTTGTAAGAGCCATTAACAGCCAATTTCGTAGGTCCATTAGCGAGGCTCCATTGCCATGAACAACCCGCCGCTGTCCCTGTCGTTCAACCCGGCGGGTATCGAACTCGATCGCCGTCAGGGCTTGAGTCGTCAGCTTTATCAGGCCTTGCGCCTGCGTGTGCTCGACGGTCGGCTGGTGAGTGGCACACGCTTGCCTGCCAGCCGCGATCTGGCTGCGGCGTTGTCGATTTCACGCAATAGCGTGGTCCGTGCCTACGATCAACTCTACGCCGAAGGTTTCATCGAGGGACGGGTGGGGGACGGCACATACGTGGCGCAATTGCCGCAGACTGYGTTACCGACGAAAAAACTATCCACAAAAGTATCCACAGGGTTACCAACAGGCTTACCCACAGGGTTATCCACAAAATGGCCGGATTTACCTGGGGTTTCATCCAGTAAAGTTATCCACAGTGGTGCTTTGGAGCGGGTCGAGAAGCACCATTTGCCCAGGCCTCCAAGTGGTCCGCCGAGGGCTTTTCGGGTGGGTGTGCCGGCCTTTGATCTGTTCCCGTTTGAGGTCTGGGCCAAGCTGAATGCGGCTTTCTGGCGTAAGCCGGATTTACAGCAACTGTGTTACGGCGCGCCCGAAGGTTACGAGCGCTTGCGCGGATTGATCGCGGCCTATTTGCGCAGTTCGCGCGGCATGCAGTGCAGTGCTGAGCAAATTGTGATCACCAGTGGCGCACAGCAGGGGATTAGCCTTTGTGCACAGCTGCTGGTGGAGCCCGGCGATGGGGTGGCTGTGGAAAACCCCGGCTATCGCGCGGCTGGGCATGCCTTCGCCGTAGCCGGGGCGCGTTTGCATGGGGTCTCGGTGGACAACGAAGGCATCAATTGTGCCGAACTGGCTGAGTTGAGCGACTGTCGATTGACCTACGTCACGCCGTCTCATCAATATCCGACCGGGGTGATCATGAGCCTGGCGCGGCGTCTGGAATTGCTCGCCTGGGCTGAACGCACTGACGGCTGGATCATCGAGGATGACTACGACGGCGAGTATCGCTACAGCGGCGCTCCACTGGCGCCCTTGGCGGCGCTGGATCGACAGGGTCGAGTGCTTTACGTCGGCACCTTCGGCAAAGTCGCGTTTCCGGCATTGCGTCTGGGGTATCTGGTGTTACCGATGGGCCTGGTAGACGCGTTCTCCCAGCGTCGTGCGGTGGATGTGCGCCATTCCGAGGTGAGCACTCAGGCAGTGATGGCCGAGTTCATGGCTGCCGGGCATTTTCAGCGGCATATTCGCCGTATGCGGCGCGCGGCCTTGAGTCGGCGCAACACGCTGTTGGCGGGTTGGCCTGTGGATATCCCGGGTGTTGGCAGCCTGCCAGGTGTCGCGGCGGGGCTGCACTTGACGGTGGCGGTCGACACTCAGGCCCGCGAGCGCGAATTGATCGACGCCGCAGCGAGTGTTGACGTCGAGATCAATGGCCTGAGCAACTATTGGCTGCCGGAGTCATGCACCCTGCCAGACCAGCGCGCCGGGCTGGTGCTGGGTTTCGCGGCGGTGCCCGAGGAGGCGATCAAGGCAGCGCTCGGGCGGTTGAAAAAGGTCTGGTGCCGCTGAGATTTGGAGGGCTGAGTCGTGAGGCAGGTGGGAAAACTGAAAGCCCCAGGCGGTAACTGAATATGCGTGCAAAAAAGACCCGCATCAGCGCGGGTCTCAGGTTCTAGTCGGGCGTGTGACTCACGACCCTGAGGCAGAGGGTGGTGCCTGCGTGAAGAACAATGCTTTGGCCTGTTGCGGGCTGATCTCACTGCGATAGACCGCAATCAGCTCGTGATTGCTGGTTGTCGCATGCCAGTCGAAGCGCCCCTTCAATAATCGTTGATCACGGGTTTTCAGGTGAGCCGCCGTAAACGAGTCGGCAGGGCCCGTGAGCCCGGCGTAATGGAAGTGCGCGTACCACAGCGGTTTACGGGTTTTTCGGTCAAGAATTTCGTATTCCTGAAGGTAATCCTTCCCAGGGCCTTTGAGTCGTTTGCGTTCGCCGTTGCGGACGATGTCGACCGCGTTTTTGCTGCGTAACCACTCGATGCGTGCGGCAGTGGGAGGTTGCAGTTTGATCATTTCCAGCCGGGTCATATGACCTTCTGAGTAAAGTCGCGCGACCGCTTCGGTGAGCTGTTTTTTCAGGGTCTTGGCTGAATCCGATTGAGTGTCCGTGGTGTTGCCGGTACTCAAGGACTCTTCAATGCCGTTGGCTGCACGCTGCAGTTTTCGAGCTTGCTGCTGAAACATATCCTCTATTTCCACCGGAATCCGGTTCGGGCGTTTTGAGTGCGCTCTGGTGCGGTTGATGAAGGTTTCCAGATCATTGAGCAGCGCCTGACCGACCTCTACCTGGGCGCCCAGATCCAGAACCAGGCCGGTTGCCGTTGAAGGCTTTCTGGTCGCTCGCTCAAGCCAGACGCCGGGCGTTTTCTCATGGAAGGTAGCAATGACTTTGCCCGTCATCGGCTCGGTGACGTCGACCAGAACCTCATCGACCGGCGTGTCCTTGCGGACTTCACCGACGACTATGCCCTTGTAACGGGTCTTGATGATTTTTTTGCGCGGTGGTGCAGCGACTCGTGAGGGACCAGGCTTGGGCTCCAGGGCCTCTCGCTCGCGCAGCAACTGCACCAGGTAGTTGACCGTCGCCTGATGGAACTCATTGGTTCGCTTACGCAGACGGTCAAACTGCTGCTGGATCAGTTGCTCGGGGTAGTCGATTGCGAAGTCTTCAAGGCGCTGGTCGATGGCTGTGAACTGACTCACCAGGGTATTGAGGGTCTCGATGCGTTCACCAAGGTTGAGTTCGTTATCCTCAAGGGACACCTCCATGGATGCCTGAATGGTCAGGTCGGCATGCTCACCGATACTGTCCATGGCAATCCTGGCCTCGGCCATGAGGGGGATATTGCCGTCTTTCAAGCACAGCTCCTTGGCCAGAGTGACCTGGAATGCTTTCAGATCCTGCACGTCAAAGGTGGGTAATTTCTGTTTGTACTCGTGGGCCAGCTCGGCGGCGTTCTTTCCGAGCGTGCTCAGTTCCTGGAAGCGCGATTGAGCGAAATCGATCTTGTTGATGAGCTCTTCGGTCAGATCCGTCATTTTCAGCAGCGTATCGCGGTCCAGCTCGTTTCCTTCTGTCTCCGCTTGTTCAAGAAGCTCGAAAGTACGACGTAGCGTCTGGGTGTAGGTGGCATGCTGTTGATCGATCCCGGTTTGATTGAAGAACAACTGAGTACCCAGC
>NZ_JBFTLU010000283.1:0-7433 GCF_056396605.1 Pseudomonas sp. 05T35 | reverse complement strand
CAATGACTCTTGGGCTTCGTAACTATATTGTGAGTTATGCTGCTGAACACGAAGAGACCGATCAATTGCGGCTCATGGTGGGTGGTGTTTTCTTTGAGAAAGAAACGATAATTAATCGTTTGAGCGAGGATGCGAGCTACTCAGATAGATATGCCGTATATGCGGGCTTCGATCGAAATATAACAAAAGACCATATGAATGAAGCGGATGTTGATCTTGTCATATTTGATAGTCGATTGTCTCAATATTATTTTGTGCAAGTAAAGCATGCCGCGCTCGGTGACCTGGCATATTTTGAAGGTGCCGCAAAATGCTTGGGTGGGGATCTTCAGAAGGGGATAAAGCAATTACTAGAGGCAAAGCGCCTGATTGAATGCGGCTATATCGAAAGCCAGCTGAATAAACTCGGACTGCATGCAGTAACACCTGAAAACTGTCACTTCATCCTGATTCACAATCTAGAGGGTTTCGATTACCAATCAACCAGCGATGGCATTGCACTATATGACTGGCTGACTTTTAGAAACCTGCTTTTAGATTGTAGAATAGTTTCTTCAGGTAGTAATCAACCGGATATGGCGCTTTATATGCCAAAAGCGATTCCGCTAAACGATCCAGTTCACCTCGTGAAAACACTGCTGGATGAACATCCGGCCTTGTCCAGCAGCAAGGAGACCATCCTCCTAATGGAGAATGTTAGCACGCACTATTCCGTGGAGGGGGTCGAAGTAACTCTGGTTTCGCTCGGGTTATAGTTTTTAAAGCTGAGCCCCGAGTTGGAGAGTTACGCCTATGACCTGATAAGCTAAAGGTGAGTCAGTTTTCAATCAGCGCCGACAAGGGAGATCTTGCTGGTTAGCGCCATGGTGCTTCTTCCTTGTATCCGCAGGCCTGGCAATATGGAGACTCCAAGATTTTGCGTGTGCGCTCCATACGCTACCAGGTAGCATCCATGCGAGGCCGGGATATTGTCGTCTACGGTCGACACTTACTGCATAGCAGGTGGTATAGCGCAGGGAGGAGGGTGGTGCTCATTAAGTGAAAGGTCTGGGGGTGAGCTTCGGCGTTCTACATTCGAAAGTCGTGGTCGTCGAGGCTCGAGCGCCATTGCTGAAGTCCAAGCGCTTTGACCTAGTCGAAATTCATGTAAGGGTTTAGCTCCATGTGTTCTGGATAAATGCACAGTGGTTGAGGGGCGCCCGTTAGGCGAGTCTGAGACGACGAGCTGCAGGCTGCGCCACTCAGGCTCCAAAAGCACCGCTAGTGACATTTTGCTCAATTCTTCCGGTTCTGTGTAGCGCATCGCTTTGTGAAAAGGCGCCTTTAATTAGTTCTTAGGTGCTTCGATAGATCCAGCTAATGTGTAAATAGCTGCACTTTGCTTGCCCTCCATTCATCTCAAGCCCCGAGCGTAATACCCCCCACCACCGCACACACACCGTCACTTTTTATTTATCTAGTTTTGCAGGGGTGAACTTAACTATCCCGCTGCCTATATCTCCGTTTGGAAGCTTGCTGATTTGAATGGTTGTTTTTGAAAGGAACCTGCTTCTTTTGGCGAGCCATTTGATCAGACATGCCGAGTGTGTGAGAGAAGAGTTTTTGTGTGTCTTTAAATGACCTTTCTTGGCCATTCTCGTTAATTGAATCGTTATCGCAGTACCAGAGGAGGCGTTGATTTTCGTGAGTCGTCAAGGCGGTAAATATAGCTATTGAGTGACAGATACGAAGTGCTTTTTCACCCGTCTCTCCTTTCCAGTTCCCCATTCCTAAGCTCGCAAGGTGCTCCTCAATGAAAGGGAATACAACTTTTTTTGAAGGGCCAAATACAGTTTCTATCTTTCTTTCAATGGCTACTGTGATGAGTAAACCATGAATAAAATTGTCGATGGCGTGAAGAAAGTCAGGTAGTGCACGGCTTCTAGGGCCGTATTTTAAATCTTTAAATTTAAATTCACTATAGGGTTCAAGTATTTTGTGCTTGCGTCTTAACTTTTCAATTTGTTCAGTGAAAGGTCCTACCTTGTTGTAGGAGAAGATCAGAAACGAATAAGTAGTGAAGTGTGCGTCGTGATGCTCTCCTCCGAAATCCGACATTATTGCAATTTTATCATCATCTGAAAAGTCAGGGAGTTCGTCAAGTTGACTAATAGCGTTTACAAGCAAGTGGGAGAAAAATGGATAGTTGCCTGTTACGACCGATAAATCGAAAGGTCCACTTTTACGGATCTTTTTAGGTCGTTCAAACTCTGCGCTTTTTCGTCTGTTCAAAGGGTTGACTCCAATATCTTGTCATTGAACGCTAAATGGTAGTCATTGAGATGGCAATCTGCCGCAATCGTGGTGACTGATTCAGGGAGAGATTGTGGGGTTGGTTGATGTGCGTGCTTTTTGTGGTACTCTCATTTGTGTGTACGTAAAATGGTGCGAGAAATGAAAACGTCTCCTAGGTCAGTACCCTACCCAGAATTCGGCGAGCTATTAGTTCGGCTCCGTGTGGCAGCGGGTTTCCCTAAGCAGCAAGAACTGGCGACAGCCCTCGGAAAAACCCAGCAGTCGGTAAGTCGCTGGGAGAAGGGGGTTGCCCGCCCGCGTTCGAATGACATTCCCTCGCTGGAGAAGCTGGTTGGAGCCAAGGAAAACGAACTCCTAGTAGCTGCCGGATATAAAGCGGCGACAGTAGATCTACGCATTGAAACGGCGACTACACACGACCGTGTGTTGCCCCTCTCCGCATTGCCTTCGGATACATTCGAAAGCTTCTGCGCTGCCCTTTTGGACCGCCTGTACCGGCCTTTTGGAGGCAAAGTCCATCGTTACGGGGCCACCGGTCATAAGCAACACGGCATCGACATTGTCGCCAGCGGTTCATTCGGGACCTACTCGTTTCAGTGCAAGCGCGTTAATGAATTTGGCGCCCAAAAGGTTCATACCGCGGTGGCTGAGCAGACTTTCGTCGCGGACGTCAAAGTACTCTTGCTATCCAGCGTAGCGAGCCCAAGGGCGCGCGATGCAATGGCTGTGCATACTGASTGGGAATTGTGGGACCGAGAGGACATCACCCGGAAGCTTCATGAACTCGCGATGTCCGACCGCCTGGACCTGGTTGACCGCTACTTCAGTGGTCAGCGCCTGGACCTACTGGGGATTGATGAGCCAGGACCGATTCAGACTCTAGATACCTTCTTCAAACCATTCCTGGTTCCTGACCGCTTCTTCAACCATTCCTGGGCTCTTGTTGGTCGTGACGCAGAGGTTTCACAAGTTCTGAACTACGTCCGGGATGAGTCGGTACTTTTAACTTGTCTCGTTGGGGCGCCTGGGTTTGGAAAAAGTCGTGTTCTTCGCGAAGTCACGCAGCGACTAACTGAGATCACCGCCCTGCGGGTTCGATTTGTGTCGCCGACTGAAGATGTCAAGGCTCATCATTTGGATAAACTGCGCGACAGCCTCGGTGGGGTGACGCTACTTGTTTGTGATGATGCTCACGAGCGTGAAGATCTCGGCATCCTTCTTAGATATGTGGCTGTGCCGGAAAATAGAACGCGGTTGCTTCTATCGCTTAGGCCCTACGGAAAAGAAGCGCTACGCCTTCAAGCAGCTGACGTAAGCCTCTTGGAGCCTTTGGTCCAATTTGTCGATATGCATCAGCAGACACGAGATGAAGCGCAAGCACTAGCTGAATCGGTTCTCGCCGAGTGCAATGGCCCTCTGGCAGCCGCTGCCGAAATCGCCTGTGCAACATTCTCGACACCGTTGGTCACAGTTTTAGCGGCGCAGTTGGTCGCACGTGAGGATGTGTCGCTGACGTTGCTGGGTAATTCAAGGGAGTTTCAAACCTATGTGCTGGCTCGGCTTCAGGACGTTATCGCGGTCACTTTGGTCTCGGGGCAGGATGTTTCGAAGCTTAGGGGGGTGCTGCGAGTCATCGCGTTACTTCAGCCCATCATTCCGGACGACCCTGGCCTGCTTAATATCTTGTCGACGGTCGAAGGGATTGAGGCACCAGACGCCAGTCGGCTGATGCGCTTGTTAGGAGACGCAGGAGTGCTATTCAAGCGTGGGGTCCGCTCGAGGCTTGCTCCAGACCTGTTGGCGGATGAAATCATTCGTTCGAACTTTCTCAATGCGGATGGTAAGGCAAACGAGCTCGTTACAGCAGTCTTTGACCTCGCGGGCGCGGACCAGTTGAAGCACTTGTTCGTTAATCTTGGACGACTGGACTGGCGCTTACGCGAAGGAAAGACAGACGACAGCGCGTTGTTGACCAGTCTCAGCCCCAAACTATGTTGGGGTTCGAGGTACAACAACCCACACGTAGAAGCAGTCGAGGCGGTTGCTTACTACCAGCCCAGGTTTGCGCTGGACTTCGCGAAACGGCTCATTATCGATAAGCATGGAGAAAGCTCGGCTGTGTGCAATATGGTGCGCAATGCAGCATATACATACGACCACGTCCAAGAAGCATGTTCCCTCCTTTGGGCTGCAGGTCGCAGCGATTCCCGTGCGCTAAATCAGCAGCCGAGTCACGGCATTCGCATCCTGAAGGAAATGGCTACGTTTCAGTTGAACAAGTCGGTCGAGTACGTGCGTGAGGTCATTCGCTTCGCATTCGCGCTTCTGGAAAGGCCTGCCTCGCTCAGTTCGGTTCACACGCCTTTCACCATCCTAGAGGGAGCGTTAGGTACTGAGATTGAGTCGACGAGTTATTCTCGCTTGACCTTAACTATCACCCGTCACCAGCTTTCTCTGAAGGCGGCAAAAATCGTTAGAGATGAGATAACTGAAGTACTGCTCAAATATCTGCGGGAAGGCCCGCCCCGGCGAGCGTTTCTTGCAGCGCAGACGATGGCTCAAGCCTTGCGCGGTCCAATGCGTGGCGACGCCTCCGACAATGAATGGAAGCGAGAGCACCAGAGCCTCTTGCGGAAGCTTCAGGTAGTACTGCGGGAAGTACATTTGCCGTCTATAGTGTTGGTTCGACTTGCGCAGTCCATCTCCTGGCATGCGTTTTACGGTGGGCCTGAGACATCTGGCGATGCTCGCGCCATCATGGCTTCGTTAAACCGAGACTTGAGGACCCGGCTCATCCGAGCGCTTATCGACGGCTGGGGTACGGAGACGTGGAAGCTTAGTCGTTCGCTTAACCGTGAGGAGCATGAGGGCGACCGCATAATTCTGACGACTGAGTTGATGGCGGCATTCCCTGATGTAGGGGGGGTGTTTGATGAGTTGAATGACTGTTTGCAGGATATTGAGAGCGTAGTCCCTAATGGTTACGGATCCCCCTTCCTGCTCGTGAATCATCTGCTCAGTTCCGTACCAGATCTTGCCAGCGAATTGCTACGCAGAAACAATGAAAGCCAAGTCGGTCATCTCGGCCCGTATGTAGGCAACGCTCTGAGTGTGGCCGTTGCAACTGGACACTCGGGCTTAGTAATGGAATATGTAGGCCGCTCGGAGGACTCCGCAGAAGTATTGGCCCAACTCGCTGAGGCATATGCGAGGTTTGAACCGTCACGGTCCTACACTCTACAAGAGGTTGCCCTGTTCAGGCGCATCTTTGAGTCCAAGGACTCGAACGTGCTGTTCGTCGCGTCTAATCTGGCCCGACAGGTCGCTACTAGAAGCCCAGCTTTGGCAGTCGAGCTCATTTGCTCGGCAGATTTCGAAGTTAGTACCAGGGCGACTCACGAAATGTTCATGTTGATCACCGGCGAAATGTCTATTCCGAAGGGTGATGTCGACAGCAGACGAAGCCAGCTATTGGATAAGCTTGTGGTGGTGAAGGCGCTTGGTGACTACTGGGTCCAGTCCTTCCTCGCATCGTCAATCAAAGAGGACCCTTCCGCTGTCGTTGCGCTGGTCAAGGCGCGTCTCATGGAGGCTACACGTCGAAACGACTGGTCTTATGAACCCCTGAGCAAAGAGCGCAACGAAAACAGCCTTAGACTCATGAGTACTGAGGTTGGGCCACGTCTCATGAGAGAGCTTCTTGACTGGGCGCTGAACGAGTCTGCAGATACTCGAGGGGGGCAGCGTTTTGGCGACGCAATTTCCGGCCTTTGCGGAGACTATGACGAAATATTACTTGATTTACTCCTTGCGTGGATGTCTTCGGGTTCTGAAGCACATGCCACACTCGTAGCCGGAATACTGCGTAAAAGCCAGTCGACCTTTATCTATGATCATCCCAAGTTCATCCGTGACATCCTCAACGCGGCAGAGCTCATTGGCGACGACGCGCTAGCTGATATTCGCTCATCAATCGAGGTCTCAGTACATTCTGGTATTCGAGGAGGAGCACCCGGTGAGCCTTTCCCTGAGGACATCCGGCAAGAGCAGCATTGTGTGAAGATGCTTCAGTCGCTCAGCCGCGTAGAACCCGCATTTGAGCTGTATGACGCGCTACTCCAGAGCGCGCGTTATGGAATAGCGCGTCAACGAAAGTCAAGGGAAGCTCTAGAGGATGAAGATGACTAGTTCGGGCGAATAGCTACGAGAAAAATTTAGGGCAGATTCAGGGCCGCCGTAGGCCGCAATGCGCCTCGGGTACAATCCCAAAATGCCGTTTTTAATGGCTTGGAGCGGTCATGAGGGGCGCGCGAAGGGGAGCGAATCCCTTCCGCCCCCTCTTTAATGACCGCATCCGGCCATTAGCCTAGTGCCCAACAGTTTGAATTTATCGGCGTACTTGCGTTGGAGAAGTTTATCTGATTCATAGCGTGGTTAGGCGATGGAGGTCGGGGTAATTTGCCAAGTCAGCAAGTCTGTTTCAGGTTTCTCAAAAAGGGTATTTTGCCATTCCAAGACACCGCTTGGCTCTCCACCAGCGCGAGAGGATAGGGTAGCATCCGTGAAGTGGAATCTTGACCATGGCATGGTCTTATAGTCAGGTAGGATTAGACCGTGGGTTTACAGTAAGCCAAATTTAAATACGTGAAGCACATTTAAAAGTTTAGGGAAAAATATGACAAATGCGCCTACAAATGATGAAACAGATCCGCAGACAATTCTAATATCGGCTCTCACTGATAGAGTTCCGCTAGTCGCTGTTTTAGGGCAAAATTTTGGTTGGACAAACTCCGAAGGCGATCCCGTCCTTAAGCAGATATTGCGGAAGTCCGGAAGAGAGGGCGACGGTTGGAATGATCTGATTTCCAAGGAGGCGGTCGAAAGTCTTCTATACACTTGGGTCGCTGAAAGATACTCTCGAAGGTCCCCTTCTGAGAGTATGCTACGCGTTGCAGATATTGCGTTCAGCGCTATATATACATCGTCTATAGATTCAACGCTATCAAACCTATTCAGTACAAATGGCAGGCAACCAGAGGCCATATTAGTGGGCACCCCTGCCCCTACTGAAATTCGCAGCACTCGCAGGCCTCCAATTTTCTATCTTTATGGACGGGCTGGTGTTGGTGTCCCAGAGC
>NZ_JBFTLU010000282.1:0-5867 GCF_056396605.1 Pseudomonas sp. 05T35 | reverse complement strand
CATCCATGTTGTATGTCAGTCCGTCATCGCGAGCAGGCTCGCTCCCACAAGGGATTGCGTTCCGTCAGGCGAGTTCTGGGGTTGTGGCGTAAGCCTGTTCCAGCAGGACGGTGAAGCGGTTGAAGGCGTCGATGGCGCCTTTTTCGATCTCGGCTTCTTCCTGTGCGGAGAAGGCCAGGCCGTCGAGGGTTTTGACGAAGCGTTTCCAGCCTTCGGCGCGGCCACCGGCTGGCTCTGCCAGGTGACGGGCACCGAATGTTTCGCTCAAGCCCAGGCCCACGGCACGCTTGATCAGGAACGCGGCACCGAGTTTCGACCCTTCGGAGACGAAGATCCAGCCCAGGGCCTCGGCCTTGCCCGGGCTGTTCRCGGCGCCTGCCACCGGGGCCGGGACGTCGGTTTCCAGGTCGGCCAGGTCAGCCCTGGCGGCGTCGGCGCGGCAACGCTGCGGCAGGTCCGGGACGATGGCGATCAGTTCGGCATTGTTGTACAGCGACACCAGTTCCGACTGGAACAGGTACTGGGCAACCACGAAGCAGGCGAAGTTGGCTTGGGTTTCGAACGGTGCGTGAGCTTTCACCAGCGCGTCGAGCTTGCTGTGTGGCTCATTAGTGATCTGGTTCAGGCGTTGCGAGCGCAGGCTCGGGCGTTCGGAGGTTTGGGCGGCGGTCATGAAGAAGTCCTTGAGAATGAAAGGCGCGTTGTAACTGGACGAACCAGACGACGCGGCAGCGTAAAAAATCCTCACTGCGCTTTCGTCCAAAAGCGCAGCAAGGCTCCATCAATCAGATGTCCCAGATCAGGTTGATCGCGAAGTTGCGGCCCGGCTCGGTCAGGCGATCGAGGTTGGCCGGGCTGAGCACGGCGGCTTCACCGACGCTGTCGTAACCGCGCACGTTGTCCCACTGCCAGTATTTCTTGTCGGCCAGGTTGTACACGCCAGCGCTGACGGTGACGTCGTCGGTCACTTTGTAGAAACCGCTCAGGTCGACCACGCCATAGCCCGGCGTCTTGAACTGGCTGCTGACGCCATCCGGCGACTTGAAGCTGCTGCTGTCGACGAGGTTCTTCTTCTGCACCAGGGTCCAGCTGAGCAAGGCACCGTAGTTGTCCTGGTCGTAACCCAGGCCGAACACGCCGGTCAGCGGGTTGACCGCATTGAGCGGCTCGCCAGTGTCGTTGTTGCGACCGTGGGCATAGGCCACCGAACCCTGGGTGTAGAGGCCTTGCGGCGCGCCGAAGGTGTCGAGGTTCAGGCGGCCTTTGAGCTCGACGCCCTTGATGGTCGCGTGCTTGATGTTGTTGCTCTGGAACGTCAGCTCGTTGTAGCCCGGGGTGACGGCGTCTTCGTTGATGAAGTCGCGGTACTTGTTATAGAACACCGCCACATCGAAGTGACCGGACTCGAAGTTACCGCGCAGGCCGGTCTCGTAGCTCTGGCTTTTTTCCGGCCCCAGATTCGGGTTCGGCTCCACGCGGTAGCCGGTGGTGGTGTTTTCGAAACGGCCATACAGCGCCTTGGCGGTCGGGGTGCGGAAACCTTCGGCGTACTGGCCGTACCAGGTGTAGTGGTCGGTCAGGGCGTAGGTCAGGCCGAACTTGGGCGATACGCGATGCCAGGTCTTGTTCTCGTCGCTGACCGTGCCTTTGCCGTCGGCGGCCACGGTGTTGAGGAATTCCTGGGTGATGTGCGGCTTGAGCTGGGTGTAGTCATAGCGCAGGCCCGGCAGGAAGGTCCATTGGTTCCAGCTGATCTGATCCTGGGCGAACAGGCTGTAAGTGTTGATGGTCGGGTCAGGGAAGTCGCTGGACTTCTTCAGCACATCGCTAGGGCTGATCGCGCCGATCGCTGTGCAACGACGGCCAACGGCAAGGCAGGTTCCGCTACCGCTGCGCGAACCGCTGACTTTCTCTTGCTTGATGGTGGTGCCGTAGGTCAGCAGGTGGTCGGTTTCACCGATGTTGAAGGCCTTATCGAGCTGTGCGTCGAATACCCACTGCTTTTCTTCGTAGAGGGTTTTGCGACTGCGCATCACATTGCGGCTGAACGGGAAGTAGTTTTCCAACGTGCTCTGATCGGTCTTGGCGATCTGGTAGTTCAGGCTCCACTTGAGATGATCGACCAGCAAGGCATCGAGGGCGAAGCTGTTTTCCAGGCCGAAGCGTTCGCGGGTGATGGTGTCGTTGCCGGTGCGCGAGCGGTACATGCCCATTGGCTGGCCATTGTTGAACGGGCCACCGACGGCGCTTCGCTGGTCGGTGTCGCGATCGTCCTTGTACTTCTCGTAGGTCAGGCCCAGGCGTGCGTCATCGGCGTAATTCCAGCCGGCTTTGGCCAGCAGGTTGGTGGTGCGCACGTCTTCCGGGTTGGCGGCGGTGCGATTGAGCCCCGTGCCGTTGTTGCTGCCGAAGGATTCGGTTTCGTGACCATCACGCTGACTGAAGTGCAGCAGGCCGTCGAACTGCTCGGCGCGCCCGGCGACGCTGGCGGATTTGAGCCAGCTGTCGTCGGCGGAGTTGTAGCCGGTTTTCAGGCGGGCGCCGACGTCTTTGCCGGGCTTGATGATGTCATCCGGGTCGAGGGTGAAGTAGCTCACCGCACCACCGATGGCGTTGCTGCCGTAGAGCACCGACGCCGGACCGCGGAGGATTTCCACGCGTTTGACGATTTCCGGGTCGACGTAGTTGCGCTGGGTCTTGGCGTACGGACCGTTGAAGAAACCGTTGGGCACTTCGACGCCATCGACCTGGGTCAGGATCCGGTCACCGTCGATACCGCGAATGTTGTAGCCGCTGATGCCGCCACGGGTGCCGGTGCCGCCGACCGAAACACCCGGTTCGTAGCGCACCAGTTCCTTGATGGTGTTGACGTTGTCGTGGTCCAGCTCTTCGCGAGTGTGCACGGTGACGGTACTCGGTACGCTGTCGACGCTCTGCTCCTGACGGGTGGCGCTGATGGTCATTTGTTGCAGGGCGAGGGGGCCGTCGACACTGCGTTTTTCCAGCACGATGTTGTGATTGCCCAGCTTGCGATAGCTCAGGTTGGTCCCCACCAACAGGCGATCGAGGGCTTTTTCCGGGGGCAGCGAGCCGTGTACGCCCGGCGAGGCGACGCCTTCAGCCAGTTCGGCCGGCAAKCCGACCTGCCAACCGGTTACGGTGGTAAAAGCATTGAGTGCCGACACCAGTGGCTGCTGGGGAATGGAGAACGAGTAGTCGCCCATGTTACGGCTCGGTTGTTCGACGGTGGCAGCCGAGACCTGTGCCGTGCCGGCCAACAGAATGGCGGCAGTCAGCAGGGACAGCATGCAGGAAGGTGAAGAGGACCGGCGGGTAAGGCGAGAGGACATCAATAGCGCTCCGTGTCGCACGAATCTTATAGGTGCAGATTTGCATCAGAGATGCGAATCAATTGCATTGGCTATAACGAGACGAACGATGAAGCGCTATCGAGTAAAAATAATTCTCATTTAGTTCAGGATCACCAGCGCCGGAAATTCCTCGAGCCTGGCCGAGGTGATGTGGGCCAGCGAGCGAACCACGTCCAGCGGTTGGTCGAGACGGTAATTGCCGGTCACTGCGACGTTGGCCAACTGTTCGTTGGTGTTGATGATCCAGCCCGGGTAGTAGCGACGCAGTTCCGCCAGCACCTGGCTCAACGGGCAGTTTTCGAACACCAGTCGGCCCTGGACCCAGGCCAGATCGGTCGCCGGGTCGAGTCTGGCCGGTTGATCGAAACCATTGGGGCCGATACGAATGCTTTCGCCAGCGCTCAAGCGCACGCGGGCGTTGCTGTGGGTGGTGCGCAAGTCGACGTCGCCGCGTTGCACGCGAACCTGCGCAATGCCGTCCAGGTAGCGCACGGCGAACGTGGTGTCGCGCACACTGGCCGTGACCGGGCCGGCGTCGATTTCCAGTGGCAGGCCGCGATTGGCCGCCACCTCGAAATAGGCCTCGCCCTGATACAGGCGGGCGATGCGCTGCTGGTCGTTGATGGTGCTGGAAAACGCCGAATTGGTATTGAGCAGGACTTTTGAACCGTCCTCCAGTTGCAGGCGCTGGCGCTCGCCGACCACGGTCAGATGATCCGCCTGAATCCGCATTGGCAGGTTGCTGAAGCTGAATAGCCCGAGGATCAACACCGCCGCCATGGCCAGCGGTTTCCAGTGCGGGCGCAGGCGGCCAGGTTTTGAGACCTTGCGTTGGGTCGTGCTCAAACCCAGCGCGGCTTGCGCGACCTGTGGCCCGTCCCAGATCGCCTGGGCCTTGGCGAATGCTTCGGCGTTGCGCGGGTCGGCGGCAAGCCAGTCGTGGAATTCGCGGCTTTGTTGCTCGCTCGGACTGTCCAGCACGATCAGCCAGTCCAGCGCCTGGTCCATGGCGCGGGTGCTGGCTGATGAGTCCCGCGCCGGGAGTGGCGGGTGGGAAGGGGGGCTGTCCGTCACGGGTGTTCCTCGGCTGAGTCTGCAGACCAGCAGTTTCAAGCTTCAAGCCTCAAGCGGCAAGTATCGCGGTTCGGGATTTTCTTGCAGCTTGAAGCTCACAACTTGCAGCTGCTCTTATTCGTTGAGGCGATCAGCGACACCGACGCAGATCGCCATGATCAGCTTCAGGTCTTTTTGCACGGTGCTCAAGGACACGCTGAGCTGCTCGGCGATCTCCAGATAGCTGTGCCCATGCAGGCGGCTGAGGATGAAAATTTGTTGTTGGCGCGGGGTGAGTTGGCTGAGGCTGATGTTCAAGCGTTCGAGCAACTGTTCGGCATGGGCGGCGTCCTCGGCACTGCTGAGCGGCGCCGCGATGTTTTGCACGACGTCCAGCGGAACGTCTTCGAGCATCGTTCGGGACTGAATGCGCCGTGCGCGCAAATGGTCCAGCGCCAGGTTGCGGGCAGTTTGAAACACGAAAGGTTCGAGGTGATCGATGGCCCGTTCACTCAACGCACGGGCCACTCGCAGGTAGGTTTCCTGCAAGAGGTCCTCGGCAGTGCTGTGGTTGTTGACCATCCGCTCCAGGGTCCGCAGCAGCGAGACTCGCTGCGCGAGGAAGACATGGTTGAAGCGCGATTGACTCACAGTAGGACCTGATCCATTTCAAGCGAATGATAATGCTTATCATCTGCTTGAAAGGTCAAGCGCTACCGATGAGAATTATTTGCGGCCTTGCAGGTACGCCGGGTAATCGGGGATCCGGTACGCGTGCGACTGATCCATCAACGGGCTGCTGAGCAGGTAATCGGCGCTGCATTCATTGCAGGCCACTGGAATGTTCCAGACCGCCGCGACCCGCAGTAATGCCTTGATGTCCGGGTCGTGAGGTTGCGGCTCGAACGGGTCCCAGAAGAACACCAGCATGTCGACCCGCTGCTCGGCGATTCGCGCACCCAGTTGTTGGTCGCCACCCAGCGGGCCGCTGATCATGCTTTCAACGGGCAGGTCCAGGCGCTTGCTCAACAGCATCCCGGTGGTGCCGGTGGCCACAAGCTCGTGTTGGGCGAGCTTGTCCTTCTGCCGCTCGGCCCAGTCCAGCAAGAACACTTTGCAGTGGTCATGGGCAACCAGGGCGATGCGTTTGCGCGCCGCCATGGTTTTTTGGGTAAAGCTGATACCGATCATCGGCGACTCCACGGGCAATCGGCCTTATTCGGCGTTGCACAGGGCGAGGCAGTTATCGAGCATACGGTTGGAGAAGCCCCATTCGTTGTCATACCAGGCCAGCACCTTGAGCAGCTTGCCGCTGGACTTGGTGTGGTTGGCATCGAAAATCGACGACAACGGGTTGTGGTTGAAGTCACTGGAAACCAGCGGCAGGGTGTTGTAGCCGAGGATCTTCGAGTGCTGGCTGGCTTCTTTGAGCAGTGCGTTGAC
>NZ_JBFTLU010000281.1:0-9719 GCF_056396605.1 Pseudomonas sp. 05T35 | reverse complement strand
GCCCTGACGGATAGCTTCATCTGCATCGCTGGCGCCGGGAATCGGGAAATCAAGGATCGGGATGGCAATTTGCGCGCGAATACCACTGTTGTGCACGCGTTCGCTGGCAACTTTCGGGAAAAAATACATGTCCGAGAAGCAGGTGATGCCACCTTTGATCTGCTCGGCAATGGCCAGGTCGGTGCCGTCGCGGACGAAGGCCTCGTCGACCCATTTGGCCTCGGCTGGCCAGATGTGCTGCTCAAGCCAGGTCATCAGCGGCAAATCATCGGCCAGGCCGCGGAACAGTGTCATCGCCGCATGTCCGTGGGCGTTGATCAGGCCCGGGCTGAGCAGCATGCCCGGCAGCTCGCGGACCTCGCTGGCCTTGAGCTTCAAGGCTACGCTGCGCGGGCCGATGAAGGCAATACGCCCGTCGCGGATGCCCAGGCCGTGCTCCTTGAGGACTACGCCAGCGGGTTCGACAGGTACTAACCAGGTCGGCAGCAAGAGTAAGTCGAGCGCAGCGGCRGGATTCGGCATCGAGGGTTCGGTCCAGTGCTTTTATAAAGGATGGCGAAGTATACCCGAGCGTCTTCGCGGGGGGATCGCTATAATCGGCGGCTTTTGTTCATGAGTGCGGGGTGAGGGATGCGCGATCGACTGTTGGCTGCGGAGAAGGTGAAGGCCATCGATTGGCGGGACGGCGCCCTGTACCTGCTGGATCAGCGCATTCTGCCATTCGAGGAAACCTGGATTGCMTATACCAGCGCAGCGGGTGTGGCTGAGGCTATTCGCTCGATGGTGGTGCGTGGTGCTCCGGCAATCGGTATCAGCGCCGCCTACGGCGTGGTGCTGGCGGCGCGCGCGCGGTTTGCTGCGGGCGGCGACTGGCAGGCGGCGCTGGAAGAAGACTTTGCCCTGCTTGCGGATTCACGGCCGACCGCCGTCAACCTGTTCTGGGCGCTGGGTCGCATGCGCGAGCGCCTGGAGCGGCTCAAGGATCACTCCAATCCATTGGAAGTGCTTGAGGCAGAGGCCTTGGCAATCCATGAAAGTGATCGCGAAGCCAACCTGACCATGGCGCAATTGGGTGTCGACCTGATCCGCAAGCATCAGGGCAATGCCCAGGCTGTCTTGACTCACTGTAATACGGGGGCGTTGGCGACTGGCGGCTTCGGCACTGCGCTCGGGGTGATTCGTGGCGCGTTCCTGGAGGGCATGATCGAGCGGGTTTACGCCGACGAAACCCGGCCTTGGCTACAAGGCTCGCGCTTGACTGCCTGGGAACTGGCCAACGAAGGCATTCCGGTCACCCTGAACGCCGACTCGGCCGCTGCACACATCATGAAAACCAAGGGTGTGACCTGGGTGATCGTCGGTGCTGACCGAATTACTGCCAACGGTGACGTGGCGAACAAGATCGGCACGTACCAGTTGGCGGTCAGCGCCATGCACCACGGCGTGCGTTTCATGGTGGTGGCACCGAGCTCGACCATCGACATGAACCTGGCCAGTGGTGACGACATCCCGATCGAAGAGCGTGATGGCAGCGAATTGCTGGAAGTGGGCGGCAAGCGGGTGGGGGCTGATGTCGATGCCTTTAACCCGGTGTTCGATGTCACGCCGGCTGACCTGATTGACGCCATCGTCACCGAAAAAGGCATCGTCGAGCGCCCGGACGCCGCGAAGATGGCACAACTCATGTGCCGCAAGCGGTTGCATTGACGATCTCGGGCGTCTGATAAATCGCTTTCGCGAGCAAGCCCGCTCCCACACTGGCCCTATCTAACTGAAGAACTCGGTCAATTGTGGGAGCGAGCCTGCTCGCGATGGGGCCCTCAAGGCCAACAAATCAGCCTGAGACGGACCTGTGATTTGCCTCAGAGCCTCTCTCGTCGCCTTTACGCCTGTCACCGGTCAACTAACTATGCTCCATGCGCATCAGGGGGATAGGTGCGTGGCGGCTCTTGTGATAACATCCGGCGGTTTCCAAGGTAGCCCGATGTGGCTGCCTTTACTGCGCAGATCCATGGCATAACTCGTTGATTTGTCGTAAGTCGGTGCTGGCACTCAGCCTGCAGCGACGAGCTTCGTTCGTCCCATATGGATGTGACGAAGTTTCACCAGAAAAAGGAATCAGGCTTCTCATGGGCGAACTGGCCAAAGAAATCCTCCCGGTCAATATCGAAGACGAGCTGAAACAGTCCTACCTCGACTACGCGATGAGCGTAATTGTCGGTCGGGCACTGCCTGATGCGCGCGATGGCTTGAAGCCCGTGCATCGGCGTGTGCTGTTCGCGATGAGCGAGCTGGGTAACGACTTCAACAAGCCGTACAAGAAATCTGCCCGTGTTGTCGGTGACGTGATCGGTAAGTATCACCCGCACGGTGATACTGCGGTGTACGACACCATCGTTCGTATGGCACAGCCATTCTCGCTGCGTTACCTGCTGGTAGACGGTCAGGGCAACTTCGGTTCGGTCGACGGCGACAACGCCGCTGCGATGCGATACACCGAAGTGCGCATGACCAAGCTGGCACACGAGCTGCTGGCTGACCTGCATAAAGAAACCGTGGACTGGGTGCCGAACTACGACGGCACCGAAATGATCCCGGCGGTCATGCCGACCCGCATTCCCAACCTGCTGGTCAACGGTTCCAGCGGTATCGCCGTGGGCATGGCGACCAACATTCCGCCGCACAACCTCGGTGAAGTCATCGACGGTTGCCTGGCACTCATCGACAACCCCGAGTTGACTGTCGATGAGCTGATGCAATACATCCCTGGTCCGGACTTCCCGACCGCCGCGATCATCAACGGTCGCGCCGGTATCATCGAAGCCTACCGCACCGGTCGCGGCCGCATTTACATGCGTGCCCGCTCGATCATCGAAGACATCGACAAGGTCGGTGGCCGTCAGCAGATCGTCATCACCGAGCTGCCTTACCAGTTGAACAAGGCGCGTCTGATCGAGAAGATCGCCGAGCTGGTCAAAGAGAAGAAGCTGGAAGGCATCACCGAACTGCGCGACGAGTCCGACAAAGACGGTATGCGCGTGGTGATCGAGCTGCGTCGCGGTGAAGTGCCTGAGGTCATCCTCAACAACCTCTACGCCCAGACCCAGCTGCAAGCGGTATTCGGTATCAACATCGTCGCGCTGATCGACGGCCGTCCGCGGATCCTGAACCTCAAGGACCTGCTGGAAGCCTTCGTGCGTCACCGCCGCGAAGTGGTGACCCGCCGTACCGTGTTCGAACTGCGTAAAGCCCGCGAGCGTGGTCATATCCTCGAAGGTCAGGCAGTTGCGCTGTCGAACATCGACCCGGTCATCGCCCTGATCAAGGCTTCGCCAACGCCTTCGGAAGCCAAGGAAGCGCTGATCAGCACACCGTGGGAATCCTCCGCGGTGGTTGCAATGGTTGAGCGCGCCGGTGCTGACTCTTGCCGTCCGGAGACCCTGGACCCGCAATACGGTCTGCGCGAAGGCAAGTACTTCCTGTCGCCGGAACAGGCGCAAGCCATTCTGGAGCTGCGTCTGCACCGTCTGACCGGCCTGGAACACGAAAAACTGCTGGCTGAGTATCAAGAGATCCTCAACCAGATCGGCGAGCTGATCCGCATCCTCAACAGCGCCACGCGCCTGATGGAAGTGATCCGCGAAGAGCTGGAGGTGATTCGTGCCGAGTACGGCGATGTGCGTCGCACCGAAATTCTCGATGCGCGTCTGGACCTGACCCTGGGCGACATGATCCCGGAAGAAGAGCGCGTCGTGACCATTTCCCACGGTGGCTACGCCAAGACCCAGCCATTGGCTGCGTACCAGGCCCAGCGTCGTGGCGGTAAAGGCAAATCGGCTACCGGCGTCAAGGATGAGGACTACATCGCTCACCTGCTGGTCGCCAACAGCCACACCACGCTGCTGCTGTTCTCCAGCAAGGGCAAGGTGTACTGGCTGAAAACCTACGAAATTCCTGAGGCATCCCGCGCTGCCCGTGGTCGTCCGCTGGTCAACCTGCTGCCGCTGGACGATGGTGAATACATCACCACCATGCTGCCGGTCGAGGAATACACCGAAGGTCACTACATCTTCATGGCTACCGCCAACGGCACCGTGAAGAAGACCCCGCTGGAATCCTTCAGCCGTCAGCGCAGTGTTGGCTTGATCGCGCTGGAACTGGACGAAGGCGACGTGCTGATCAGTGCTGCCATCACCGATGGCGAGCGTGAAGTCATGCTGTTCTCCGATGGCGGCAAGGTTACCCGCTTCAAAGAGTCCGACGTTCGCGCCATGGGCCGTACCGCTCGCGGTGTCCGCGGCATGCGTCTGCCGGAAGGTCAGAAGCTGATTTCCATGCTGATCCCGGAAGAAGGCAGCCAGATCCTCACCGCTTCGGCGCGTGGTTTCGGCAAGCGTACCGCCATCACCGAGTTCCCTGAGTACAAGCGTGGCGGTCAGGGCGTTATCGCCATGGTCAGCAACGAGCGTAACGGCCGTCTGGTCGGTGCAGTCCAGGTGCTCGACGGCGAGGAAATCATGCTGATTTCCGACCAGGGCACCCTGGTGCGTACTCGTGTTGACGAAGTATCCAGTCTGGGTCGTAACACCCAGGGCGTGACCCTGATCAAGCTGGCCAACGATGAAACACTGGTCGGTCTGGAGCGGGTTCAGGAGCCATCGGAAGTCGAAGGCGAAGAGCTGGAAGGTGAAGAGGGCGCGGAACTCGAAGGCGTCGTGCTCGATGCCGGCACCGAGCCGGACGATACTGTCGAAAGCCAGCAGGCTGAAGCAGCTGACGAAGAAGAGTCGCAAGACTAACCAAATCGTAGCAGGGCAGAGTGTTTGCTCTGTCCGCTACCGTGAATGCATAGCGAGAGTGGATGTGAGCAAACGAGCCTATAACTTCTGCGCAGGTCCTGCTGCGCTGCCTGAAGCTGTCCTGTTGCGTGCCCAGTCGGAGTTGCTCGACTGGCATGGCAAGGGTCTCTCGGTCATGGAAATGAGCCATCGCAGCGATGAGTTCGTGTCCATTGCGACCAAGGCCGAGCAGGATCTGCGTGATCTGCTGAATATCCCCTCGAACTATAAAGTACTGTTTCTGCAAGGTGGCGCCAGCCAGCAATTTGCTCAGATTCCTCTGAACCTGTTGCCGGAAAACGGCAAGGCCGACTATATCGACACCGGTATCTGGTCGCAGAAAGCCATTGAAGAAGCGCAGCGCTACGGCCACGTCAACGTCGCCGCGACCGCCAAGCCTTACGACTATTTCGCCATTCCCGGCCAGAACGAATGGAAGCTGTCACAAGACGCGGCCTACGTGCACTACGCGCCGAACGAAACCATCGGTGGTCTGGAGTTCCAGTGGATACCGGAAACCGGTGATGTTCCGCTGGTCGCCGACATGTCTTCGGACATTCTCTCGCGCCCTGTGGATATCTCGCGTTTCGGCATGATCTACGCCGGCGCCCAGAAAAACATCGGCCCGAGCGGCATCGTCGTCAATATCGTGCGTGAAGACCTGCTGGGTCGTGCCCGTTCGTTCTGCCCGACCATGCTTGACTACAAAGTCGCAGCCGACAACGGCTCGATGTACAACACTCCGCCGACCCTGGCCTGGTACTTGTCCGGTCTTGTGTTCGAGTGGCTGAAAGAGCAGGGTGGTGTTGAGGCCATTGGCAAGCTCAATGAAGTCAAGCAGCGCACGCTGTACAACTTCATCGATGCTAGCGGCTTGTACAGCAACCCGACCTCTATCTACAACGCCGTCGACATCAACGCAGTCAATGCGCTGGTGGCGTACATGGCAGAGTTCGAGAAGGAACACGGTTAATGTCTGAGCAAGAACTCAAGGCACTGCGCCTGCGCATTGATGCTCTGGACGAAAAAATCCTCGAGCTGATCAGTGAGCGTGCACGCTGCGCCCAGGAAGTCGCGCGAGTAAAGATGGCTACGCTGGCCGAAGGCGAAGTGCCGGTGTTCTATCGTCCTGAGCGTGAGGCTCAGGTGCTCAAGCGCGTAATGGAGCGTAACCAGGGGCCGCTGGGCAACGAAGAGATGGCGCGGTTGTTCCGTGAAATCATGTCCTCGTGCCTGGCGCTCGAGCAGCCGCTGAAAGTGGCCTACCTCGGCCCTGAGGGTACCTTCACTCAAGCGGCGGCCATGAAGCACTTTGGTCACGCGGTGATCAGCAAGCCCATGGCGGCGATCGACGAAGTGTTCCGTGAAGTGGCTGCCGGTGCGGTGAACTTTGGCGTGGTGCCTGTGGAAAACTCCACCGAGGGCGCAGTTAACCACACCCTCGACAGCTTCCTTGAACACGACATGGTTATCTGTGGCGAAGTCGAGCTGCGCATTCACCACCACTTGCTGGTGGGTGAAAACACCAAGACCGACAGCATCAGCCGCATTTATTCCCATGCCCAGTCCTTGGCGCAGTGCCGTAAATGGCTGGACGCTCATTACCCGAACGTCGAGCGCGTGGCGGTATCGAGCAACGCCGAAGCGGCCAAGCGGGTCAAGGGTGAGTGGAACTCGGCGGCGATTGCCGGCGACATGGCGGCAGGTTTGTACGGGTTGACCCGTCTGGCCGAAAAAATCGAGGATCGTCCGGATAACTCCACGCGATTCCTGATGATCGGCAGCCAGGAAGTGCCACCGACCGGCGACGACAAGACCTCGATCATCGTCTCGATGAGCAACAAGCCTGGTGCGCTTCACGAGTTGCTGGTGCCGTTCCATGACAATGGTATCGACCTGACTCGGATCGAAACCCGTCCATCGCGCAGCGGCAAGTGGACCTACGTGTTCTTCATCGACTTCGTTGGCCACCACCGCGACCCGCTGATAAAAGCTGTGCTGGAGAAAATCAGTCAGGAAGCGGTAGCACTTAAAGTGTTGGGTTCCTACCCGAAAGCAGTTCTCTAAAGGCGTTGATAATGAGTGGCGACTTCCTCGCTCTGGCACAGCCGGGCGTGCAACAACTTTCGGGCATTGGCGGCGATTCGCGAAGAGCTGGCCGATCTGACCCGCTATCCGGACGGCAACGGTTTTGCGCTGAAAACCCTGCTGGCTGAGCAGTGCCGGGTCGAGCTCGATCAAGTGACGTTGGGCAACGGCTCCAACGACATTCTCGAACTGGTCGCGCGTGCCTATCTGGCGCCGGGTCTCAACGCAGTGTTCAGTGAGCATGCGTTCGCGGTCTACCCGATCGTCACTCAGGCGGTGGGTGCCGAAGCGCGAGTGATTCCGGCCAAAGACTGGGGGCATGACCTGTCGGCCATGCTCGAAGCCATCGACAGCAACACCCGCGTGGTGTTCATCGCCAACCCGAACAACCCGACCGGAACCTGGTTCGACGCCGAGGCGCTGGACGAGTTTCTGCAGGACGTGCCGGAGCGCGTGCTGGTCGTGCTGGATGAGGCGTACATCGAGTACGCCGAAGGCAGCGATCTGCCGGATGGTCTGGATTTCCTCGCGGCGTACCCGAACCTGCTGGTTTCCCGGACCTTCTCCAAGGCCTACGGTCTGGCCGCGTTGCGTGTGGGCTATGGCTTGTCGACCGCGGTGGTCGCCGATGTGTTGAACCGTGTGCGTCAGCCATTCAACGTCAACAGCCTGGCCCTGGCAGCGGCCTGCGCAGCGTTGCAGGACGATGAATATCTGGCTGAAAGCCGTCGTCTGAACGAGTCCGGCATGCAGCAGCTCGAAGCGGGCTTCCGTGAGTTGGGGCTGAGCTGGATTCCTTCCAAGGGCAACTTCATCTGTGTGGATCTGGGGCGCGTCGCCGCACCGGTTTTCCAGGGCTTGCTGCATGAAGGTGTGATCGTGCGTCCGGTGGCCAATTACGGCATGCCGAACCACTTGCGCATCACCATCGGTCTGCCGGCTGAAAACAGTCGCTTCCTTGAGGCGCTGGCCAAGGTTCTGGCCCGTGGTTGATGTCATCGCCGTGCAACCTGCTGTGCCTATGATCGGTCGCCTGGTGGTGATCGGGCTCGGGCTGATCGGAGGTTCGTTCGCCAAGGGTCTGCGTGAAAGCGGGTTGTGCCGCGAAGTGGTTGGCGTTGATCTCGATCCGCAATCGCGAAAACTGGCCGTTGAGCTGGGGGTAGTGGATCGTTGCGAAGACGACCTCGCTGTCGCGTGCCGCGGTGCGGACGTGATTCAGTTGGCGGTGCCGATTCTCGCAATGGAAAAACTGCTGGCGCTGTTAGCTGGCATGGACCTGGGGGMGGCGGTCCTGACCGATGTCGGCAGTGCCAAMGGCAATGTGGTGCGTGCAGCGACCGAAGCCTTTGGTGGTATGCCGGCGCGCTTCGTTCCGGGGCATCCGATCGCAGGTTCCGAGCAGAGCGGGGTCGAGGCTTCCAATGCCCAGCTGTTCTGTCGGCATAAAGTGATTCTGACGCCGCTCGAGCAAACCGATCCGGCTGCCCTGGCAGTTGTCGACCGGCTCTGGCGCGAATTGGGTGCCGATGTCGAGCACATGCAGGTCGAGCGTCACGACGAAGTGTTGGCGGCGACCAGCCATTTGCCGCACCTGCTGGCATTCGGTTTGGTCGATTCGTTGGCCAAGCGCAGTGAAAATCTGGACATCTTCCGTTACGCTGCGGGCGGTTTCCGCGATTTCACGAGAATCGCCGGCAGTGACCCGGTCATGTGGCACGACATCTTCCTCGCCAATCGCGAAGCTGTCCTGCGCACACTCGATACATTTCGCAGCGATCTCGACGCCTTGCGCGACGCGGTCGATGCAGGGGACGGGCACCAACTGTTGGGCGTCTTTACGCGCGCCCGGGTTGCCCGCGAGCATTTCAGTAAAATCCTGGCCCGCCGGGCCTATGTGGACGCTATGAACTCCAACGATCTGATTTTCCTGGCAAATCCTGGTGGCCGCCTGAGTGGGCGGATTCGTGTACCAGGCGACAAATCGATTTCCCACCGTTCGATCATGCTCGGCTCCCTCGCTGAAGGCGTTACCGAAGTCGAAGGTTTCCTTGAGGGTGAAGACGCCCTGGCGACCTTGCAGGCCTTCCGTGACATGGGTGTCGTGATCGAAGGTCCGCACCATGGTCGCGTGACCATTCATGGTGTCGGCCTGCATGGCTTGAAACCGGCTCCCGGCCCGATCTATCTGGGTAACTCGGGTACGTCGATGCGTCTGTTGTCCGGCTTGCTGGCCGCGCAGGACTTCGACAGCACCTTGACGGGCGATGCGTCGCTGTCCAAGCGTCCGATGAATCGTGTGGCCAACCCGCTGCGCGAGATGGGCGCGGTGATCGAGACGGCGGCAGAAGGTCGTCCACCAATGACCATTCGTGGTGGCAACAAGCTTAAAGGCCTGACTTACACCATGCCGATGGCCAGCGCCCAGGTTAAATCCTGCCTGCTGTTGGCGGGGCTGTACGCCGAAGGCAAAACCACGGTGACCGAGCCGGCACCAACCCGCGACCACACCGAGCGCATGCTGCGTGGCTTCGGCTACCCGGTTACTGTCAACGGCGCCACCGCTTCGGTCGAATCCGGCCACAAGTTGACCGCGACGCACATTGAAGTGCCGGGCGATATCTCCTCGTCGGCATTCTTCCTGGTGGCAGCGTCGATTGCCGAAGGTTCGGAGCTGGTGCTGGAGCATGTGGGTATCAACCCGACCCGTACCGGCGTGATCGACATCCTGCGTCTGATGGGCGCCGATATCACCCYGGAAAACCAGCGTGAAGTCGGTGGCGAGCCAGTGGC
>NZ_JBFTLU010000280.1:0-17305 GCF_056396605.1 Pseudomonas sp. 05T35 | reverse complement strand
TGATCACGCTGCCGAGTGGTTGTGCGAAATAGCTGCCAGCGGTGATCAGTGCACAGGCAAACGCCAATAGCAGCGTCATCGGCGTCGACAAGGATCTGGGTGGGGAAGACATTAAAAAAACCTCGAAAGGTACTAAAGAGTCCCCGCGAGAATAACGACAGCCTGGCCAAGTCAGAGCATCGCAGCAGTCAGTTCTCTAATGACTTGCGAGCACTAATCCTTTTGTTCAACGGCTTAGAGCCACAACAAACTCCAAAAATGCGCGTACCTTGGCCGGTGGCAGGTTGCGTGACGGATATAATGCGTACAACGGAAATCGCTCATTCGGCCAATCGGGAAAAAGCTCGACCAGGCGCCCTTCGCGCAAAGCCGGCTCAACCCCCAATTGCAGCACCTGCGCGACCGCTTGGCCTTCTTCGGCGATACGGTGCAGAGCGCCCACGTCATTGACGATCAGGCGGCCGGGGGTCTTGATGGTCAAGCGCTCTGCGTCGCGTTGAAACTCCCATACAAATGGCTTGCCGGTCTGAAAATCACGGAAATCGACACACAGATGCCTGCCATTCTCCAGCTCCGAAGGGTGGGCAGGACGTCCGTGTTTGAGGATGTATGCTGGTGAAGCCACCGTTAGCACACGCGTCGTGAGCAACTGTCGGCCAATCATTCCGGAGGATGGTTGTTCGCCGAAGCGTACTGYTAAGTCGACACCGTCCGTGACCAGATCACCGAGGTGTTCGCGGGTCACCAAGTCCAAAGATAGCTCGGGGTAGCTGGCCATAAAGTCCCCAAGCGCCGGCGCAAGGATCAAACGTGAAAAGTATGGGTCGACATTGACCCTCAGGCGCCCGCGTATCGTTGTGGCGCTACCGGAGGCGCTATCTGCCAGTTCCTCAAGACCGGCCAATAACGGCACCGCACCCGCATAGAGACGCCGACCTTCGTCAGTCAGGGTCACAGAGCGTGTAGTGCGATCAAATAAGCGAATTCCCAGCAGAGCTTCCAGCCTCGCGATCGCCCGGCTCACGCCTGACTGAGTCATGTCCAGCGTTTCAGCAGCCTTGACGAAACTGCCGCTATCGACGACCGCAGACAGCACGCCTATACCGTTGACCAAACGTCCATCCAGGCCCATTGATGATTTCTCGTCATTAAAGTGATGAGGCTCAGGGAGTTAGACGATGTATACAATCATGGGTGTTACTGGGCACGTCGGCGGCGAAGTTGCCAGGGCGCTGCTAGCAGCAGGCGAGCAGGTGCGTGTAGTTGTGCGCGATGCGGAAAAAGGCGCGATCTGGGCTGCGCAAGGTTGTGATGTAGCAGTGGCTGATCTCAACGACGTGCACTCGCTGACAGTGGCATTCAAGCACAGCCATGGCGTATTTGTCTTGCTGCCGCCCAGCTTCGACCCGGCTGAGGGTTTTCCCCAGACTCGTGAAATCATCAGCAATTTACACGAGGCGCTATTGGTTACACGCCCCGGAAAGATCGTATGTCTGTCAACGATTGGCGCCCAGGCAACCCAGCCCAACTTGCTCAACCAGCTGCAATTGCTGGAACACAGTCTGCGCAGTTTGGACACTCCAATCAGCTTCCTGCGCCCGGCCTGGTATATGGAAAACCACCAATGGGATATCGACGCCGCGCGCGGCGGTGTGATCCCAAGCTTCCTTCAACCGCTGGATAAGCCCGTGCCGATGATTGCTACCGTCGATGTCGGCCGCACTGCTGCCGAGTTGATACGGGAAACCTGGCAAGGCAAGCGCGTGGTTGAGCTGGAATCGACCGACACGGTCACTCCGCTTTCGATTGCCCAAACCTTCGCCGAGTTGCTCGGTCATCCGGTGCGCATCGAAGCGGTACCGCGTGATACCTGGGAGGATCTGTTTCGCACACAAGGTATGAACAACCCGTTGCCGCGCGTACAGATGCTCGACGGCTTCAATGAAGAGTGGATCTGTTTCGAGAGCGTTCCACGCACTGGGCGTACCACCCTGAAAGAGGTATTGGGTCAGTTGATCAAGCGCTGAAAGTGTTTAGGACTTCGGGGGGGCGAACCCCTGAGGTCTGCACCGTTTGAAACGGATAAAACAGCATAAACCCTGAGTAGCCACGCTCGCTGCGATCATCGCTCTGTCTCGGCAACGACGCGTGGTCTACGACTGTTTTGATCCGTGCGTGCAGGTCACTTCTCCCCTGACAAGGAGGCGTTGATGCAACCAGGCTCAACCGCAAGACTTGTTTATCGCGTACAAACTAACAGTAGGGCTGACCATGTCTTCAAGTATTCAAGACAGTAGAAGGTTCGCCATGCGAGGAAGACTGCTGTAAAGGAGTTCTCATCAGCCGCCAAAGCGGTAAAACGATCGCCTCTTCGAGCCGCGCGAGGATCAGCGCCCTTGGCGACCAGGGCTCGCGCTTGATCGCGTGCCAGCCTGGCGTCTTTAAGGCTTATTTCCGGATACATTCCCAAGGAAATGCGAGCCGGCTTACCCAGCCAGTTAAAACGAAAATGCCAGCTCTTACCCCCCTTCGCGCTCACGAACAGGTGCGAGCCATCCATATCTTTCAGGCTGTAATTTCTACCGAAGTTTTTTGCGTGGCGAACGGCCGCATCAGTCAAAGGCATCCGTACAACTCCCCGTCTCGATCGATTGAGCAGAGATGTACGGGCTCCAGCAATGTGTCCTCTACGAGGAAACCGCTCCGTTGGGAGTCACGATTTCGATGTACTAATTGATGTACAAAAAAAACGTGGCTGGCGGCAGAGTCCGGTAGAACTCTCCGGAACGAAAAAAGAGGCCAAAGCCTCTTTTTTCGATGCTGACAATAAAATAACGCGCAAAAAAAAACGCCACTCATTGAGTGGCGTTTTTTGTATTTGGAGCGGGAAACGA
This sequence comes from Pseudomonas sp. 05T35, assembly GCF_056396605.1. Taxonomy (NCBI): domain Bacteria; kingdom Pseudomonadati; phylum Pseudomonadota; class Gammaproteobacteria; order Pseudomonadales; family Pseudomonadaceae; genus Pseudomonas; species Pseudomonas sp. 05T35. The sequence goes on along the minus strand of NZ_JBFTLU010000280.1, from coordinate 14,411 downwards.
GACTCGAACTCGCGACCCCGACCTTGGCAAGGTCGTGCTCTACCAACTGAGCTATTCCCGCGTCTTGGTGTGGCGCATTTTATAGAATTTAGAAGTCTCGTCAACCCYTTGATTCAAAAAAGTTTTATTTTTTTTCTACATCGGTTTTCAGATGCGGCCAGGCAGCGCGCAGATACTGCACCATCGACCACAACGTCAGGCCTGCAGAGACCATCAGCAAGGTATAACCCACCAGAACCCAAAAGCTGAAGTCCGACGGATTAGCCAGCAGGATCACCAGCGCCAGCATCTGCGCAGCGGTTTTCCATTTGCCCAGGTTCGAGACGGCAACATGCGCACGCGCGCCCAGTTCAGCCATCCACTCCCGGAGAGCGGAAACCACGATTTCACGACCGATGATGACCGCTGCCGGCAATGTCAGCCACACGTTACCGTGCTCCTGTACCAGCAGCACCAGCGCCACTGCGACCATCAGCTTGTCGGCGACCGGATCGAGAAATGCCCCGAACGGTGTGCTTTGTTCCAGGCGGCGGGCCAAATAGCCATCCAGCCAGTCCGTAGCCGCAGCAAACGCGAAGACCGAGGCGGATGCCAGGTAGCTCCATTGGTACGGCAGGTAAAACAGCAAAATGAAGATCGGGATGAGCAGAACGCGTAGAACGGTGATCAGATTAGGGATATTCATCGGCACAACTGGCTACGAGGTGAGTTGGGCATTCTACTCGCTGTGCAGGTTTGCATAAATCAACTCAGCGAGCTTTTTACTGATCCCCGGTGCTTTGGCGATCTCTTCGATGCTTGCACGAGACAGCTCCTGCAATCCACCAAAATGTTTCAACAGGTCACGCCGTCGCGTCGGCCCTACCCCGGCAACGCCTTCAAGCGTTGAAGTGCGGCGGGTTTTGCCACGTCGTGCACGGTGACCGGTAATTGCAAAACGGTGAGCTTCATCACGGATCTGCTGGATCAAGTGCAGCGCCGGAGAATCCCCACGCAAGGTGAACTCATGGGCGGCGTCATTGAGATACAGCGTTTCAAACCCGGCCTTGCGCGTCGCCCCCTTGGCCACGCCCAGAAGAATCAGGTCCGGCACGGCCAACTCGTTGAGCACATCACGCGCCATGGACAACTGCCCCTTGCCGCCGTCCACCAGCAAGATGTCCGGCAACTTGCCCTCGCCGTCCTTCAGTTTGCTGAAGCGTCGAGTCAGCGCCTGATGCATCGCCGCGTAGTCATCGCCCGGCGTGACACCTTCGATATTGTAGCGGCGGTAGTCGGACTTCAGCGGTCCTTCCGGGCCAAACACCACGCAAGACGCCACTGTCGCTTCGCCGCTCGAGTGACTGATGTCATAGCATTCCAGCCGTTGCGGCGGCTCATCCAGGTCAAGCACTTGTGCCAGGGCTTCAAACCGCGCGGCAACGTGCTGACGGTTGGCCAGACGCGCCCCGAGCGCCTGTTCGGCATTGGTCACGGCCAGTTGCTGCCAGCGTGCTCGCGTGCCGCGAACCCGATGGCTGATGGTCAACTCGCGACCGCGTAGCTCTTCAATGGCCGCGATCAGGGTCGGAAAGTCTTCGTGGACCACATTGACGATCAACTCGCTTGGCAAGTCGCGTTCGGGACTGCTGATGAAGTACTGGCCAAGAAACGCCGCCATCACTTCGGCAACATCCTCTTCAATACCCACCTGCGGGAAAAAGTTCTTGCTGCCCAGCACCCGTCCGCCACGCACACTGATCAGATGAACACAGGCACCGCCCGGGTTGATGAACGCCGCAATGACATCGACATCTCCCGTTCCGCCTTCCATGCTCTGTTGATCCTGCACCCGGCGCAGCAGGGAAATCTGATCCCGCAGCTCGGCCGCCCGCTCGAAATCGAGGGTGCTCGCGGCCTGCTCCATGCCTGCAGACAGCTCGTCTGTCAGCGCATTGCTGCGACCTTCGAGAAACATCACCGAGTGACGTACATCCTCGGCGTACACCTGAGGTTCGACCAGGCCAACGCAAGGTGCCTTGCAACGTTTGATCTGGTACTGCAGGCAGGGTCGCGTGCGGTTCTTGTAGTAGCTGTCTTCGCACTGACGAACAAAAAAGGTCTTTTGCAGCAGGCTCAGGCTTTCACGAATCGCACCGGCACTCGGGTAAGGACCGAAGTACTTGCCCTTCAGCTTTTTCGCACCGCGATGGATGCTCAGGCGTGGAAAGTCGCCATCCGAAAGAAATACATACGGATAGGATTTATCGTCCCGCAGAAGAATGTTGTAGGGCGGCCGCCACTCCTTGATCAGCGTCTGCTCAAGCAGCAGCGCTTCGGTTTCGTTGGCGGTGATGGTGGTTTCAATTTGGGCGATTCGGCCAACCAAGGCAGCCGTTTTGGGTGCCAGGCCGGTCTTGCGGAAATAACTCGCCAGACGTTTCTTCAGGTTCTTGGCTTTGCCCACGTACAGCAGGCGCGCATCGCTGTCGAACATGCGATACACACCAGGGCGCCCACTGACGGTCGAAAGAAAGGCGCTTGGATCAAACGGGTCGGTCATTGTCAGAGGCTGGCATCGACCATGCCGTGACGAACCGCCAACAGCGTCAACTCAACATCGCTGCTGATCGAAAGCTTCTCGAAAATGCGGTAACGGTAGGTGTTCACGGTTTTTGGCGACAGGCATAGTTTGTCGGAAATGATCTGGACCTTCTGGCAGCCGACTATCATCAGGGCGATCTGGATCTCCCGCTCTGACAGCGCGTCGAAAGGCGAATCATTACTTGGCTGGAACGATTTGATCGCCAACTGCTGGGCAATTTGCGGACTGATATAACGCTGCCCGGCAAATACCAGGCGAATCGCCTGCACCATTTCATTGAGCCCTGCGCCCTTGGTCAGATAGCCCGCGGCACCTGCCTGTAACAGTCGAGTAGGAAACGGATCTTCCTCGCAATCAAGCAGACACCTCGCGATAATGGTCTTATTGGTTGCCGAACACCTTAGCAAAAAGCATCCGGCAGACCTAGCAGCAAGCGCTATATAAAAAGTTTCAATTCGTCTTGAAAGACTTGAGCTACACGCTTTACAGACGTTTCAGCGAGGACATTTGCGCTCCATCCTCAGGAAACAATCGTCCTGCCCGACAATCTGCAAGCCCATGCGCTGATAAAGCGTTTGCGCGGGATTGTCCTTGAACACCGTCAGACGCAGCGCCGGACGTCGCTCCGTACAGGCTTTCGAAAACACCTGTTCGATCGTCCAGGCACCCGCGCCCTGATTGCGAAAAGTCTCGATCACATGCAACTCGCGAATGTACAGGGCCTTTGAATCGCGGCTCAGGCTGGTAAAGCCCAGCACCGATGCATTGTGGCAAATCAGCCAGTTTTCCCGACCCGCCCATGCAACATCGAAGGCGTCGTCGATCCAAGGTAGACCATGCCGAATGTAATAGCCAAGCATGGTTTGGCAGGTCAAAAGTCGCGCAAATGGCAAATGCTCCGACGAAGCCAGCCGCAACTCAAAGTCCATTCATCCTCCTCAAGCACTCACCACCGGCACGACCTCCCCGCCCCACTCGCCGGCATTTCGGCGGGCGATCACCAGTAAATCGCCAGTTCCCGAAGCCGCCGCAATCAGCGAACCGTCCGACGCCCAGATTGCGCTGCGCCCTGCCGACTCCCAACCGCCCGTTGCACCGCCATGATTGGCCATCAGTACCACCATCGAGTGCTCGCCGGCATAACCCTGCAGCAATGCGGTGTCCGGGGCGTAGCCACCTCCGGTAATCAGCACGCCGGCGGCGTAGAGTTTCGCCCCCCTGTCGGCGGCCGTAGCGGCATGACTGGCATGCGAAAAGTCGGCGCACACCGCCAACGCGATCGTATCGTCACCTATTGTCAGCAGTGAACCACCCGAACCCGGTGCAAACGCCTCCTCCTCGCCCGAATGCAGATGTTGCTTGCTATAGACCCCCAGCGAACCATCGGCAGCCAGTACCAGCGCGCCAATCAGTACCGGCGAATTGGCCGATAGACGAATCGGCATTCCGACGACGGTGGTGACACCCAGCTCTCGAGCCAGATCCCGCAATGGCTGCAAAACCGCTGCATCCGGCGTGATCGCCAATTGCCCCGCCAATCCACGCTCATACCCCGTGAGTGACAACTCGGGGAACACCAACAGTTGCACGCCTTGCTCGGCGGCGACCTGAATGAAGTGTTGATGCCAAGCGATATTCGCCTGAAGGTCCCCGGCAACCGAGATCGATTGTGCGGCAGCGATGGTCAGTGTCGTCATCTGCGTTGTCCTTGATGAGGGTTCGCGAGCAATCACGAAGTGTGGCACAAAGCCAGGCCGTACTTAAGCCATAGAAATTGACCTGCGAGCCGATAGCATTTACTGATTGAATCTGCACACCCGCCTCTAGTAAGCTCGGTGCATTCATCGGAGACAGACCATGCCGCATATCCCTTCACAGCTTTGCATCGCCAGCGCCCCGCGCTCGGTTGCGGCTGCACGGGTAAATAGCGTCTGCGCACCGGTAAACTTTTATTTTGGGTATTGGTTTAGCCACTGGCGCGCCTGATACCCACACGGCGCCCACTACTCAAGGGGTCGCCTACCAGAGAATTCTCAACCCCCGGTCGGCCTCCCGACCGGGGGTTTTGTTTTTTCAGCCCCATACATTTTTAGCGACATCACTGACTTCAAGGAATCACGACATGAACTACGCCACTTATTACCGTTACGACAGTTTTTCCGCCTGGCGATTTACCAGCCTCCGCTCGGGACAGCCTGCCGCCTCCGATCGGTCACCCACAGGTGGCATGCACACACTCGAAGCCAACCCGGCCAATTGTCGAACACCCCAGTAGGGCCGAGCGCGCGGGACCGAACCCGCCGCCAGCCCAGGAAGCCTGAATATGAACTCGTCCATCTCTGCTCTGCCGCTGTCCACCTTGAGCCCGGCCAATGAAGCGCTGACCCAGCGTTTGCCCAGCTCGCTGCAACTCAAGCACCAATTGCCACTCAGCCTCACGCTGACCCAACAGGTCGCTGCCCACCGTGAAGCGGTCCGCGCGATTCTCGACGGTGAAGACTCCCGTCTGCTGGTCGTCGTCGGCCCTTGCTCGATACACGATCCGCAATCAGCCCTCGAATACGCAGGCAAGCTCGCCCGGCTTGCGGCCGACGTCAGCGATGAAATGCTCGTGGTGATGCGCGCCTACATTGAAAAACCTCGCACCACGGTGGGCTGGAAAGGCCTGGCCTACGACCCGCACCTGGATGGTAGCGACGACATGGTCGGTGGCTTGACCCTCTCCCGTGAATTGATGCGCGAAATGCTTCGCCTCGGTTTGCCGATTGCCACTGAACTGCTGCAGCCCATGGCCGCCAGCTACTTCGATGACTTGCTGAGCTGGGTCGCAATCGGCGCGCGCACCACCGAATCACAGATTCACCGTGAGATGGCCAGCGGCCTGGGCATGCCGGTCGGTTTCAAGAACGGCACCGATGGCGGTGTCGGTGTCGCCACCGATGCCATGCGCTCGGCAGCGCATCCGCATCGGCACTTCGGTGTCGACAGCCAGGGGCACCCGGCGATCATTCAGACTCAGGGCAACCCGGATACGCATCTGGTGCTGCGCGGTGGGCATCGCGGGCCAAACTATGACGTCCAGAGCGTCGCGCACATACAGGCCGACTTGCAGAAGCTGAAGATTGCCTCGCGGATCATGGTCGATTGCAGTCACGCCAACAGTGGCAAAGACCCATTACGCCAACCGGCCGTGTTCAACGAAGTGCTTGAGCAACGCCTGAGCGGCAATCGCTCGCTGATCGGCATGATGCTTGAAAGCCATCTGTTCGAAGGCTGCCAGCCGTTGAGCCAGTCACTGCGCTATGGCGTTTCGGTGACTGACGGCTGCCTGGGGTGGGAGGCGACCGAGCAGTTGTTGCGCAACGCCAGCCTGAAGCTGCGCGGGCTTGAAAAGGGTATCTGAGCAAACGGCAAACAAGTACTCAGCGATCAATTGCCCCCGGCACTGCCGTTCCAGTTGCACCTCTGGAACGGCAGCGCCGGGCAATCACTGACGAAAAGATCTCAAAATGTTCCGAGCAATTCCTCGCAAGAATCTGATCTTTCCCGCTATTTCTATTCCGCTTTCAACCGTTTCTAGCGGTTTTTTCCCACACCGCTCGCCTGCCACCCTGCATTAGAGTGAGGACGTGAACCCCACTCGAACTTACGGAATACAGGTACGCACATGCAACGGAATGCAATCACGCAGCACCCTATCCTGCTGGTCCACGGCCTCTTCGGTTTCGAGAGCATCGGCAAACTGGAACTCTTCCATGGCGTGAAACAGGCACTGAGGAACACTGGTGCGCAAGTGTTCATACCCCACCTCTCGGCCGCTCACTGCAATGAGGTCCGTGGCCAGCAACTGCTGGCACAAATCGACCGGGTGCTGGCAGGCACCGGCGCGAGCAAAGTCAATCTGATCGGCCATAGCCAAGGCGCCCTGACCGCTCGTTATGCCGCAGCGATAGCCCCCCAAAACGTCGCTTCGGTGACCTCGGTCAGCGGGCCGAACCATGGCTCCGAGCTCGCCGACTGCTTGCGCAAGGCATTGACCCCCGGGCACCTGCCAGAACACGTCGCGGTGGCAGTCTCGACACTGTTCGTCGAGTTCCTGTCATTTATCAGTGGCAACCCGAAAATCCCGCAGAACGCTGTCGCCGCCCTCAACGCTTTAACGACTGAAGGCGTCGCGGCCTTCAACGCAAAATACCCTCAAGGCCTGCCGAAGACCTGGGGTGGCAACGGCGAAGAACAGGTCAACGGCGTTCGTTATTACTCCTGGAGTGGCACATTGCAGGGCAACCTGCTGGATGCAGGGCTGCATGCGCTCGATCCACTGCACGCTTTTTGTCGAGGGTTTTCCAGGTTTTTCACTCGTGAGACCGAGCAAAACGACGGGATGGTCGGCCGCTACAGCTCGCACCTGGGCACCGTCCTGCGCTCCGATTACCCAATGGACCACCTGGATGCGATCAATCAAACGGCAGGTCTGGTACGCAAAGGCATCGACCCCGTCGAGTTGTATCTGCTGCATGCCGAACGCTTGAAAAGCGTTGGCCTTTAAGCAGGTCTTTTTCGAACAACGGCAAGATGAGGTGAAAACCGGCAATCGATTGACCGAACTTTGACGAGAAATAGGTCACTGAATCCGGTAGGCTCAACACCTTACTTGAACATTGAATGGAGATTTTTCTCATGGCCAAAGCCACTGCCCGCCACATCCTGGTTGCCACCGAAGCCAAGTGCAACGAACTGAAAGCCCAAATCGAAGCCGGTGCTGATTTCGCTGCCATTGCCAAAGCCAACTCCACCTGCCCATCGAGCCGTGACGGCGGCAACCTCGGTTCGTTCGGTCCTGGCCAGATGGTCAAGGAATTCGACACCGTGGTCTTCAGCGCACCGGTCAACACCGTACAAGGCCCGGTGAAGACCCAGTTCGGTTACCACCTGCTGGAAGTGACCAGCCGCCAGGACTGATCAATCCGCGATTTGCTCAAACAACGGCCCGCCTTCTGGTGGGCCGTTGCGTTTGTATCGAATGATTATGGCTGGCGAGTCACGCGCCGCTAGCGTACAAATTGTGCTTATCGATCATCCGGCTCTTAAGGCTGACAATGCGACTGGCTTTCCCCTCATTGATCTTCATGGCCCTGGCCTTGCTGCTGAGCACTGCAGCCGTGAACGCTACGCCACAGCACGCCTTGACCGTGTATGGCGAACCGGCCAAATACCCTGCAGGTTTCAGTCACTTTGCCTACACCAACCTGCAAGCGCCCAAGGGCGGCAGCATGCGCCGCTCAGCGATAGAAATCGGCCACTTCGACCACGTGCTGCCGTACATCGACAAGGGCATTGGCGTGACCCAGGTCGACGGGATGATTTACTCGCCACTGGCCCAGCGTTCGCTGGATGAGCCCTACACCGTGTACGGGCTGGTGGCAGAGAAAATGGAGCGTGCCGATGATGGTCTGTGGCTGCGTTTCTACCTCAACCCCAAGGCTCGCTTCGCCGATGGCACGCCCATCACCGCCGAAGACGTGCGCTACACCTTCGACCTGCTGATGACCCAGGGCAGCCTGCGCTATCGCACCCAATTCGCCGACGTCAAAGGCGTCGAAGTCGAGTCGCCGCACACCATTCGCTTTGACTTCAAGAACAACGAAAGCCGTACCCTGGCGCTGGACATTGCGACCCTGCCGGTGTTTCCCGAGCACTGGTGGAAAACCCGCGACTTCGCCAATGGCGGCGGTTACGAAGCACCACTGGGTAGCGGCCCGTACCGCGTCAGCAAGATTGATTCGGGACGCAGCATTACCTTCGAGCGCAATGCCGACTGGTGGGGCAAGGACTTACCCGTCAGCCGCGGCCTGTACAACTTCGACCATTTCAGCATCGAGTATTTCGGCGATACCGATGTCGCTCGCCAGGTGCTGCGCGGCGGCGCCTATGACTACAACCGCGAGTTCTCGGCCACCGCGTATTCCATCGGTTACGACGGTCCAGCGCTGAACGACGGCCGTTTGCAAAAGGCTCATCTGGCCAAAGAGGCACCACAACCGGCCCAGGGCTTTGTGTTCAATCTGCAAAAGCCGATGTTCCAGGATCGCCGCGTCCGTCAGGCACTGGCAATGCTCTGGGATTTCGAGTGGCCCTTGCGCGGGCAGATTCCAGACGAGGTCTTTACCCAGGTTTTCGAAGCACCGAAGACTGACGGCAGCGGCCTGATCCGCGACAAGCAATTGCAGGCGCTGGCGCTGCTCGAACAAGCCGGTTGGAAAGCCGATGGCGATCGGCTGGTCAACGCCGAGGGCGAGCCACTGGCGTTTACTTTCCTGATCAGCCAGAACGGCATGGACCGTCTGCTGCTGCCGTACAAACGCAACCTGGCGCAGATCGGGATCAATCTGGATATTCGCCGGATCGACTCGTCGCAGTACGTAAACCGCTTGATGAGTCGCGACTACGACATGATCGTCACCGGCTATCCGGTGACCACCTCGCCGGGGACCGAACTATACAACTACTTCGGCTCGGCCGCCGCCACCGACCCCGGTGCCAACAATTACATGGTGCTGAAAAATCCTGCCGTCGACACACTGATTACCGGCCTAGTCAAAGCCACCACCCAGGCCGACATGCTGCGTTATGCCCACGCACTGGACCGGGTGCTGCAATGGAACTACTACTGGATTCCCAACTATTACCCGCCAGGCTCCTCGACTGTGTGGTGGAACCGTTTCGGCATTCCGGCGATACAAGCGAGCAATGACGAAGCCATCGAGAGCTGGTGGGAAATGAGCCCGACGCCGCTGACCAACGAACAAATGGCCGTCGAACGCATCAGCCGTGGCAAACCCGGAGGGCCGCATTGATGCTGGCTTATATAGTTCGACGTTTGCTGCTGATCATTCCAACGCTGGTGATCATTCTGCTGGTCAACTTCGTGATCGTGCAGGCCGCACCGGGTGGCCCGGTCGAACAAGCCATCGCTCACCTGCAAGGCATCGGCGGCCCAGCCATCGGGGCTTCCGGCGATGCCATCAGCCACGGCTCGCGGGCCAGTCGCGGACTTGATCCACAACTGATCAAGGACATCGAAAAACAGTATGGCTTCGACAAGCCGGCACCGGAACGCCTGTGGCTGATGATCACCAGCTATGCCCGGCTGGACTTCGGCAAGAGCTTCTTTCGCGGCGCCACGGTCACCGACCTGATTCTTGAAAAGATGCCAGTGACCATTTCCCTCGGGCTTTGGGCGACACTGATCACCTACCTGGTATCAATCCCGCTGGGCATTCGCAAAGCCGTGCATCACGGCAGCCTTTTCGATATATGGAGCAGCACCGCAATCGTCATCGGGTACGCGATGCCGGCGTTCCTGTTTGCGATGTTTCTGATCGTGGTATTTGCCGGTGGTACATCGTTGAACTGGTTTCCGGTACGAGGACTGGTCTCGGAGAATTTCGATCAGTTGTCGACACTGGGAAATCTTCACCCTGTTCGGTCTCCTGATAAAAATCATCGGCGACCTTTGCTACACCCTGGTCGACCCGCGCATCGACTTCGCCTCGAGGAATGGCTGATGCTCAATCTCTCGCCCCTGGCGCGCCGACGCTTCGAACGCTTCAAGAAAAACCGTCGAGGCTGGTGGTCGCTGTGGCTGTTCATCGGCCTGTTCGTCCTGACCCTCGGTGGTGAATTGATTGCCAATGACAAGCCGCTGGTACTGAGTTATCAGGGCTCGTTGTACTACCCGGCGTTCAAGCGCTACACCGAGCAAGAGTTCGGTGGGCAACTGCCGTTCCAGGCCGATTACCGCAGTGATTACGTGCAGAAGCTGATCCACAAGGACGGCGGTTGGATGCTGTTCCCGCCGATCCCGTTCAGCGATGACACGCCGAACTACGACCTCAATCAACCGGCGCCGAGTCCGCCGTCAAAGGTCAACTGGCTGGGCACCGACGATCAGGCACGCGATGTGTTGGCGCGGGTGATTTTCGGCGCCAGGGTGTCGATATTGTTCGCGTTGGCGCTGACCTTCATCAGCGCGTTGATCGGCATCGCCGCCGGCGCCTTGCAGGGCTACTACGGCGGCTGGGTCGACCTGCTCGGTCAGCGTTTGCAGGAAGTCTGGTCAGGGTTGCCGGTGCTTTACCTGCTGATCATCCTGTCGGGTTTCGTCGAGCCGAACTTCTGGTGGCTGTTGGGGATCATGGCGCTGTTTTCCTGGCTGGCACTGGTGGATGTAGTGCGCGCCGAGTTCCTGCGCGGGCGCAACCTGGAGTACGTCAAAGCGGCGCGCGCACTGGGGCTAACCGATCGCAAAGTGATCGTGCGGCACATTCTGCCCAATGCGATGAACGCGACCTTGAGTTACCTGCCATTCATTCTCACCGGGGCAATCTCGACCCTCACCGCCCTCGACTTCCTCGGCTTCGGCATGCCCGCCGGCAGCGCCTCGCTGGGCGAGTTGATCGGTCAGGGCAAGCAGAATCTGCAAGCACCGTGGCTCGGGCTGACGGCGTTTTTCACCCTGGCGCTGATTCTTTCCTTACTGGTGTTTATCGGTGAAGCATTGCGCGATGCATTTGATCCTCGATCTTGATCCTCGATCTTGAGCCGCGATCTTGATCCTCGAACCTGAGCTGGACATTGGACATGAGCGACAACCTGATCGAAATCCGTGACCTCAACGTGGCCTTCAGTGGTCAGGCTGCAGTGCGCAATGTGTGCCTGGACATCCGCCCCGGCRAGTGCCTGGCATTGGTTGGCGAATCCGGCTCGGGCAAATCGGTGACCGCCCAATCGATCCTCCAACTGCTACCCGACGGCGGCACCGAAACCCGGGGCAGCATTCGCTATCGTGGCCAGGAATTGATCGGCGCGGACGTCACGACCCTGCGAGCCTTGCGCGGCAATCGCATCGCGATGATTTTCCAGGAACCGATGACCTCCCTGAATCCGTTGCACAGCGTCGAAAAGCAAATTGGCGAAACCCTGCTGGTGCATAAGGGGCTGGGTGACAAGGCGGCGCAAAAGCGCACCCTTGAGCTGCTCGAACTGGTGGGCATCAAAAAACCCGAAGAGCGCCTCAAGGCCTATCCGCACCAGCTCTCCGGTGGCCAGCGGCAACGGGTGATGATCGCCATGGCGCTGGCCTGCGAACCCGAGTTGCTGATCGCCGATGAACCAACTACCGCGCTCGATGTGACGGTACAGCGCAAGATCCTGCGGCTGCTCAAATCACTGCAACAACGCCTGGGCATGTCGCTGCTGTTGATCAGCCACGACCTCAATCTGGTGCGCAGCATCGCCCAGCGGGTCTGCGTCATGCACGCTGGGGAAGTCGTCGAGCAAGCCGAGTGCGAGCGCCTCTTCAACCACCCGCAACATCCCTACAGTCGACTGCTGTTGAACGCCGAACCGGAAGGTGAACCCCTGCCTCGTGACGAGCGTGAAGTCGTGTTGGAAGTCAACGACCTCAATGTGCGCTTCCCGCTGGGCGGCGGATTGTTCCAGCGTAAAACCTGGTTGCATGCAGTCGACGGCATCAGCCTGAGTATTCAACGCGGCAAGACGCTGGGCATCGTTGGCGAATCCGGTTCCGGCAAGTCCACCCTCGGCCAGGCGATCCTGCGCCTGCTCGACTCCGACGGCAGCATCCGCTTTAAGGGCGAGGCGCTCGACAGCCTGAACCAGAAGCAGCTGCGGCCTTGGCGCAAGCAGATGCAGGTAGTGTTCCAGGACCCGTTTGGCAGCCTCAGCCCGCGAATGTCAGTCGCACAGATCATCAGCGAAGGGCTGGAAGTCCATAGCCAATCAACTGCCGGCGAATGCGAGGCCCAGGTCATTCAGGTGCTGAAAGAGGTCGGCCTTGACCCGCAAAGCCGCCACCGCTACCCGCACGAATTCTCCGGTGGCCAGCGCCAACGGATTGCCATCGCCCGCGCCCTGGTACTCAAGCCGGCATTGATTCTGCTCGACGAACCGACCTCGGCGCTTGATCGCACGGTGCAAAAACAGGTGGTCGCCCTGCTTCGCCAGCTTCAGGAAAAATACGGCCTGACCTACCTGTTCATCAGCCATGACCTGGCAGTGATTCGTGCCCTGGCCCATGACATGATCGTGATCAAGGACGGCAAAGTCGTGGAACGCGGCGCCAGCCATGACGTGTTCACCGCACCGCAGCACCCCTATACCAAAGAGCTGTTGGCCGCGGCGCATCCGGGCTGGGTATGATCGCTTCGGACCGCGTCGCGGCCATCGCGAGCAGGCTCGCCCCCACAGTGACTTATGTGGGAGCGAGCCTGCTCGCGAAGGGGCCAGCACAGACCATGCACATTCTGGAAATGAAGCCATGAACACCACCGAAAGCCTCAAGGACTACCAACGTGTGCGCATGCTGGCGATCCGCTCGTTGTTCGAGATCATCGAGCAGTCCAGCGAAGGCACGGTGATCGTCGACCGCGATGCGAACATCGTCTGGATGAACGAACGTTATGCCAAGCGCTTTGGCTTGGCGTCCGCTGAAGTGGCGATCGGCAAAGCGTGTGAAAGCGTGATCCCCGGCAGCCTGTTGCGCGAGGTGGTGCGTACCGGTCGACCGATCCTGCTGGACATGCAGGACACGCCCAAAGAGCCGCTGGTGGTGATGCGCCTGCCGATTCACGATGACGCCGGCGCGGTGATTGGTGCCATCGGGTTCGCGTTGTTCGATGAGTTGCGCAGCCTGTCGCCGATGCTCAAGCGTTACCAGAGCATGCAGGAAGAACTTGCGTCCACACGTTCGCTGCTGCGAGCCCGACAAGCCAAGTACACCTTCGCCCATTTCATCGGCACCAGCGCCGCCAGCCTGGAGGTCAAACGCCGCGCCCGACGTAGCGCCAGCACCGAGTCCCCGGTCCTGTTGCTGGGTGAAACCGGCACCGGCAAAGAGCTGCTGGCCCAGGCGATTCACGGTGCCTCGCCACGGGCGCACAAAGCCTTCGTCAGCATCAACAGCGCGGCGATCCCGGAAGCGCTGCTCGAAGCCGAGTTTTTCGGCACCGCGCCCGGCGCCTTCACCGGCGCAGACCGCAAGGGTCGCTCCGGCAAGCTGCAGATCGCTCAGGGCGGGACCTTGTTTCTCGACGAAATCGGCGACATGYCGCTGCCGTTGCAAAGCAAACTGCTGCGGGTATTGCAGGAAAAAGAATTCGAACCGGTCGGCTCCAACGAAGTGATCCAGAGCGATGTGCGAGTGATCGCTGCGACCTCCACCGACCTCGAAGCGGCGATCAAACGCGGCGAGTTTCGTGCCGACCTGTATTACCGCCTCAACGTCCTGCCCATCCATGTGCCGCCGCTGCGCGAACGCCTCGACGACCTGCCGGCCCTGAGCGAAGCGATCCTGGAAGAGCTGCGCAGTCAGCATGAGCTCGATAGCCAGGCCCTGGAGTTGCTCGGCCAACACGCCTGGCCGGGTAACATCCGTGAATTGCGCAACGTGCTGGAGCGGGCCGCGCTGCTCAGCGATGACCTGATCCTCAATGCTGCAGAAATCCGCGCGGCGGTTGGCAGTTTTGTGCCTGTGGAGCGCTCCGCGCCACTGGCCATTGAAACGCATACCAACGAGACCTTCAGTGCTGCACGCGAACGCTTCGACCGGCAGTTGATTGAAAGTACGCTCGCGCATTGTGGTGGCAAGGTGATCGACGCAGCGGCACGGCTGGGGCTGGGGCGTTCGACGCTGTACARGAAGATGGTGGCGTTGGGGATTGCCGAGTCTCAATAAAGAGATGCTTGTCTCTACTTATAGACATGATTTGAAACCGTATCGAGACCATCGCGAGCAGGCTCGCTC
>NZ_JBFTLU010000279.1:0-11707 GCF_056396605.1 Pseudomonas sp. 05T35 | reverse complement strand
CCCGCGTAGTAGGCACGATCAACCCCGAAGGCCCTTACAGGGGCAAGACAAATGGTGAGTATTACTTTCTGTCAGAAGAGTCCAAAGCCTACATCGACCAGTTCGGTATTCCCTATGGCTCCTGGTAATCCATGAACAATCACCAGAAACCACGACCACTGGAATATCCCAATGTTTAAGAACTCACCCGCAGTTAAAGCGAGTGTTGCAATGTTATTGGCGTTGCTCTTGGAGGGATGCGCCACGGGCATTGACCGGTCACTGCCTTATGACGGTTGGACGCTGGATTTTTTTGGGCCGCCCTATATGGAAGCCTGGATTGAAACGGCGGACGTGGTTGATATCAATGGACGCGTGTTTCGCGGTGCGGGCAGCGGAGGAGTGACCACAGGTTATCCGCGAGCACTCAGTAAAGGCATACCGACGACGTTTCGCGGCAACCCCAAAGGTTGGGCCGAGCATCCGGGAGGGAGTGGTCGACGCGTAACCGGTGCAGGTCTCCCCCGCTTGGTCTACGTACGCTGGCAGTCGCTGGCCGAGCCGCAGACCTACGAGGCGTATATCGAGATTCCCGAATCGGCTCGAACCACCATGCTCAAGGGTGAAGAGGCTTATTGCGGTGCCGTCGGCAAATGGAAAACGGACTACCGAAAGCTGCTGATTGTTGGTCTGGCACCGGGCGGTATCGCCAAAGTGTATTTGGGTGGCCCTTGCCTGAAGTCGACCGAAGTCACCCGCGTACAAGGCACGATCAACCCCGAAGGCCCTTACAGGGGCAAGACAAATGGTGAGTATTACTTTCTGTCAGAAGAGTCCAAAGCCTACATCGACCAGTTCGGTATTCCCTATGGCTCCTGGTAACCAAGGGGGCGCGTAAAGGGAGGGTATTACTCGTAAAGGCACTTGAAGTAGCGGCTGCTGAGTGGGCGTGCCATTCGGTGCTCAAGTCCATGCAATCACGCATTGCAGGCAGCCAATTGCCCGCAAACACCCGCGATTGTTTAGCCAATCCGCAACCAAGGTTCTTCAAGTCTGGATTTAACGGCTTATCACTGCGTGTGACGCTGCTCAGCCTCTGTGTTCTGCGGTGTTCTCTATGGACGGTTGCTCAGTCGACACTCACCCCGAGGCTTCGCCTGGCGCTCATGCGTCATGTCCTTGCCTCATGTGCAGGGATTCAACTGGCGGCGCCTGTGCGTTTGCCTGACGCGGAAATACGAGTGTTCCCATGACTACGACTCCCTTTGCCTCGAAGCAAGAAGCCCTGACCTTCCTTGAACTCAACCCGGATATCGAGATGTTCGAGTTGTTCATCCTCGACAACAACGGCGTGCCGCGCGGCAAACTGCTCCATCGCGATGAACTGCTGGCGGTCTATGAAAGCGGCCGGCCGCTGCCGAGCACCATTCTCGGGCTGACGATCAATGGTGACGATGTGGAAAACTCCGGGCTGGTCTGGGAGGTTGGCGATATCGATTGCCGGGCCTATCCGCTCAGTGGCAGTTTGCAGCGCATGCCGTGGCGGCAGATTCCGACGGCGGCGGTGCAAGTCAGCATGCACCCGCAGGAGGGCCTGCCGGCGACCGTGGCCGATCCGCGGCATTTGCTGGCCAAGGTGATCGACGGGCTCAAGGCCGATGGTTATTACCCGGTGATGGCGGCAGAGCTGGAGTTTTACCTGCTCGACCAGCAACGCGACAGCAACGGTCGCCCGCAACCCGCGCGGGATGTCGACGGCGGCCGGCCACGGACAACCCAGGTCTACGGCTTGCGTGAACTGGAGCAGATCGAACCSTTTCTCGCTGATCTCTATGCGGCCTGCAAACTCCAGGGCATCCCGGCACGCACGGCGATTTCCGAGTACGCCCCGGGTCAGGTGGAAATCACCCTCGAGCACCGCAGCGATGCGTTGCAAGCAATGGACGAAGCGGTGCGTTACAAGCGTCTGGTCAAAGGCGTGGCGCACCGGCACGGGATGGTCGCGTGTTTTATGGCCAAACCCTTTGATGACCTGGCGGGCACCGGCATGCACCTGCACGTCAGTCTGGCGGACAAGCACGGCAACAACCTGTTCGCCAGTGAGGCGCCGGACGGCACGCCGCTGCTCAAGCACGCAGTGGGCGGCATGCTCGGCACTTTGCTCGATTCATTGCTGATGTTCTGCCCCAATGCCAATTCCTATCGGCGTTTCCAGACCAACAGCTACGCGCCACTGGCCGCGACCTGGGGCGTGGACAACCGCACCGTGAGCCTGCGCGTGCCGGGCGGACCGGCGTTTTCCCGGCACATCGAGCACCGCATCTGTGGCGCCGACGCCAACCCTTACCTGGCGGCTGCGGCGATTCTGGCCGGTATTCATCACGGCATTCGCGAACAGCGCGCCCCCGGCGCCCCGGTCGAAGGCAATGGCTACGCGCAAGCCAGCGAGTTGCTGCCGACCGACTGGCTGACCACGTTGCGCGCGCTGGAAGCTTCGGCCTGGGCGCGCGATGCGTTCGGCGCGCAATTCCTCGGGGTTTACCTGGCCGTGAAACGCGCCGAGTACCGTACGTTCATGGGGGAGGTCGGGGAGCAGGACTGGCGCTGGTATTTGCATCAGGCGTAATGCTGAAAGCGGCAGGCTAGAGCCTGTATCGTGATTAAACCTTTTTTTCACGCGCAGCTTGATAACCTGTCGCCAGTCAGTCGTTCCCTTTATCAAGAGTCGCCAGTTATGTCTGCGCAACCCCCATCCTCAGTCGAGCACGAATTTGCTCGACGCTACGATCAGGAGCACGCTCGAGTCTGCCTCCAGCCGCATCCCCGTGGGCTGGTGCAGCGGTTTTTGCAGTGGCGCGGCAAGCGACTGGTGCGGCGCGCACTCAAGGCGGCTGGCGAGCCGGGGCTGATTCTCGATGTGGCCTGCGGGGCAGGGGGCAACTGGCCGGTGCTGGCCGAGCACACCAACCGGGTGATTCTCGCCACCGACCCGTCCCAGGAAATGCTCGACCACGCCCAGACTCATCATCCGGCCGAGCTGCTCAAACGGGTCAAAACCTTTCAGAGCTCGGCATTCACCATCGGTTTGCCGGAAAATGCCGTGGATTGCATTTTTTGCACACAGTTGTTTCAGCACATCGAAAACAGTGAGCACCGCCTGGCGATACTGCGTGAATTTCACCGGGTCAGTCGCGACGCGCTGATCGTGTCAGTACAGCGAGATGGGTACTTCAAGCTGCGTGCGCGGTTCGGCGAGGATGCCCAACCGCGTCAATTGGCKACCAAGGCCCAACTTGAGGCAGAGTTCCGGCAAGCGGGCTTCAAGACGCTCAAATACCTGGACACCCTGCCTGGCAGCGATCTGCCGCGAGTCTACGTGCTGCATAAAGCCGACTAGTTGTCCTATTCTTCTCGAGCCGCGGGAGTTTTGCTCAAGCGCTTGCTCAGTCAGTGCGCGGAAATCGCCGGGGCCGATATATACTGCGCGCCATTCTTCAAGGGAGAGCCGTGTGGCCATCGATATTCACTGGATTCGCGACAACGATAGCCTCGGTCAGTTTTGCGCCCAATGGCAGCAGTTGCCGTTCGTCGCCCTCGACACCGAATTCATGCGGGTCGACACCTTTTATCCGATCGCCGGCCTGTTGCAGATTGGCGATGGCKAGCGGGCTTTCCTGATTGATCCGCTGACGATCGACAACTGGCAACCGCTGGCCCAATTGCTGGAAAACCCGGCAGTGGTCAAAGTGCTGCACGCCTGCAGCGAAGACCTCGAAGTCCTGCTGCGCTTGACCGGCAGCCTGCCGGCGCCATTGTTCGACACGCAACTGGCGGCTGCCTACCTGAACCTGGGCTTCTCCATGGGTTACTCGCGTCTGGTGTCGGAAGTGCTCGGCATCGACCTGCCCAAGGGTGAGACCCGTTCCGACTGGCTGCAACGTCCGCTCTCGGAAACCCAGATCAGCTACGCCGCCGAAGATGCCGTGCATCTGGCGGAGCTTTTCGTGCGTCTGCGGCCGAAGCTGTCGGACGAAAAGTACACCTGGGTCCTGGAAGATGGCGCCGAACTGGTGGCCAACCTGCGCCGCGAGGTCGACCCTTACGAGGTGTATCGCGAGGCCAAGCTGGCCTGGAAACTCTCCCGCGCCCAACTCGCGGTGCTGCGCGAACTCTGCGCCTGGCGCGAGCGCGAAGCCCGTGCCCGCGACCTGCCGCGCAACCGCATCGTGCGCGAGCATTCGTTGTGGCCGCTGGCACGCACCCAACCGGACAATCTCGGGGCACTGGCGAAAATCGAAGACATGCACCCGCGCACCGTGCGCCAGGACGGTGAGTTTCTGCTGGGCTTGATCAAGCAGGCGGGCAGTGTCCCGCCGGACCAGTGGCCGCCAGCGGTGCCGGAGCCCTTGCCGGTGGAAGCCGMGRCACTGGTCAAGCGTCTGCGGGCGCTCGGTCAGGCCGAAGCTGAACGCTTGAACATTGCCCCGGAACTGATGCTGCGCAAGAAAACCCTCGAAGCCTTGCTCAAGAGCGGCTTCCCCGAGGGCCCTTACCAATTGCCTGATTCGCTGCGTGGCTGGCGCCGCGAATTGATGGGCCAGGCCCTGCTCGACTGCCTGGCCACTGCCGGAGAACAGCCTTGAAACGTATTTGCTCTATCTACCGAAGCCTGAAGAAAAACGAGATGTACCTCTATGTGCTCAAAAGCGATGCACTGGAGCGCGTCCCGGAAAACCTGCTGCTGGCGTTCGGCAAACCGCATCACGCCTTCGACCTGGTGTTGACCCCCGAGCGCAAGCTCTCGCGCGAAGACATCACGGTGGTCCTGGAAAACCTCGACAAGCAGGGCTATCACCTGCAAATGCCGCCGGCTGAAGACGAGTACATCGAACACTTGCCGGAAGAGCTGCTACGACGCAATGATCCGGTTTGACGGATATCTGTAGGGGCTCTGTCCAGAGCCTCTGGAAACAATGGAATTGATTATTTTGGCGAGGGCCGCGAGCGAGGGAGAAACACTCCTTTGGCGGTCTTGTGCACTGTTTTTGAAGGTTTGAACCATGCGCGTTCTGATTGCCGAACACGACCACGCTGTATATGCCCAACTGTTGCGTCAGGCCGCACCTGAACTGCAAGTACTGACCAGCGGCGACTCCGCTGAATTGGCCAGCCTGGCCGCCGACTGCCCGGTCTGGCTCGGCCAGCCGGACCTGTTGGCGACGCTGTTGCGTCAAGGTCACGAGCCTCAGTGGCTGCAATCGACCTGGGCCGGTATTACACCGTTGCTCGCCGACGGCTTGCCACGCCACTACCGGCTGACCCGTGCGGTCGGGATTTTCGGTCAGATGATGGCTGAATATGTGCTGACCTACATGCTTGGCCATGAGCGCGAAGTACTGGCGCGATTGGTCAGCCAGGTCGAGCGCAAGTGGGACAACCGTCTGGGCCAGAGCCTGGCGGGGCGCAAGGTGCTGATCGTCGGTACCGGCGATATCGGTCAGAGCGTGGCGCAGTTCCTGGTGCCTTTTGGCGTCAAGCTGTACGGGATCGCCAGTACGCCGCGTGAGCAGGCGCCGTTCATTGAAGTCGCGGGGCTGGAGGCTCTGGGGCGCCTGGTCGGTGAAGTCGATTACGTGATCAACCTGCTGCCGAATACGCCGAACACTCACGACCTGTACAACGCCGCGTTGTTCAAGCAGTTCAAGTCGACCGGTTTGTTCATCAACGTCGGGCGTGGCGTGGCGGTAGTCGATGCGGATCTGGTCGAGGCCCTGAAGGAAGGGCACCTGGCGGGGGCGGTGATCGACGTCATCAAGGTTGAATGTGAAACCGTCATCGCGAGCAGGCTCGCTCCCACATTGTTTTTTCAGTGTGGCTTACAGGCTGAAATCACCTTCAGCCGCCAGCTCGCTCAATGGGCGACGCGGGCTTGGGATTTCCCGGGCTTGCAGGTAATCGGCGAGGGTTGCCTTGTCACCCAGCTTGCCGATCGCCACCGCTGCGTGCAGTGCGTAGCCTTCAGGAATATTCAGCTCCTTGCGGGTCAGTTCCTGATCGAAACCGGCCATGCCGTGGGTGTGCCAGCCGCTGATAGAGGCTTGCAGGGCCAAATGACCCCAGGCGGAACCGGTGTCGAAGGTGTGCCACAGGGCGGCGGTTTCTTCGGTGGCGCCTGGCGCGGTGAAGGTGGTTTTCGAGATCACGATCACCAGGGCCGAGGCGTGTTGCGCCCAGCTGCGGTTGAACTCGTTCAGCAGGCCCAGATAACGCYCCCAGTTCGGCGTATCGCGGCGCGCGTAGAGAAAACGCCATGGCTGCGAGTTGTAGGCCGACGGCGCCCAGCGAGCCGCTTCGAAAAAGCTCAGCAGGGTTTCTTCAGGGATACTTTCACCGGTGAAGGCGCGCGGCGACCAGCGATCAGTGAACTGTGGGTGAATGGCATATTCGGCAACGCGGGGATTAGCGCTCATGGACGAGTTTCCTGACTACGTTTATGAAGGAAAAGTTGAGTAAAAACCGACGCGCGCAGTTGAGCTGGGCAGTGAGGTTTTTCAGACCCGGGGCAATTGCCCTGAATGCAACGCGGTTGAGCGTTAATGGCACCTTGGCATGGGTCGTTGCGACTCGCAAAGCTACTTCGCGGCGGCATAACTGACAAGTCCTGTTCTACCGGCAGTCGCCAGCACTTGGCCCGCAGGGGCTGGGGCACTAGACTGGCGGCCTTTTCACCACCTGATGTTGATGCTTGAGCCATGGCCGCCAAAGTCGAACCTTTCTGGATACGCAAAACCCTCGAACAACTCGATCAAGAGGAGTGGGAGTCGTTATGCGACGGGTGTGGCCTGTGCTGCCTGCAAAAGCTCGAGGACGAAGAAGACAACAGCGTCTACTACACGCGTATTGCCTGCAAACTGCTGGACCTGAAAACCTGTCAGTGCACCGACTACGCGAACCGTCGCGACTCGGTACCGGACTGCATCCAGCTCACACCGGGCAAAGCCGATCAGTTCAAGTGGCTGCCGCCGACGTGCGGTTACCGTTTGGTCAGTGAGGGCAAGGACTTGCCGCTTTGGCATCACCTGGTCTGCGGCGATCGGGATGCCGTGCACCACGAGCGCATTTCCCAGTCCGGGCGCATGCTCGCTGAAGGCAGCGTGGCTGAGGATGATTGGGAAGATCATCTGATTTTTCGGGCGGGTTAAGTACCTGTCGTAGTACGAGCAAGTCACGAAGGAGTGTGTATGGCTGTTGGGTTGAAGCTGCCGTTGGTTTTGTCGTTGCTGGTGCTGGGTTCACCGGTGTGGGCGGCAAAAAAAGTCGATCTCGATTACCACGTACGATTATTGCCGCAAAGCGATCAGGCTGAAGTGCGCTTGACCCTGGCACATGGCTCGGCGGTGCGCAGCCTGGATTTTGATCTGGGCGATGGCAGCCAGTACAGCGACTTCAAGGCCGATGGTCAGTGGCAGCTCATTCCGGGCAACGCGGCGCGTGGCGTCTGGCATCCGGCTGCTGACAAGGCCAGCCTGACCTACCGGGTACGCATCAGTCACCCCCTCAAGAACGCCAGTTTCGATACCCGCATGACGCCCAATTGGGCGTTGATGCGTGGCGACGACCTGGTCCCGGCAGCGCGCCTGGATCAGCAGGACGGTGTCGAGCTGGTGTCGCGGCTGGAGTTCGAATTGCCGGAAGGCTGGAAAAGCGTCGAGACTTCCTGGCCGCGGGTTGGCAAGAACCGCTTTCGCATCGACAACGTTGCTCGGCGGCTCGACCGTCCCACGGGCTGGATGCTCGCCGGCAACCTGGGCAGTCGTCGTACACGCCTGGGCGAAACCGAAGTCACGGTTGCCTCGCCGCAAGGGCAGGGCATGCACCGGATGGACGTGTTGACGCTGCTGACCTTCGTCTGGCCGCAAGTGCAGGCGCTGTATCCGCGTCATCCCGGCAAGCTGCTGATTGTGGGCGCCGCCGACCCGATGTGGCGCGGTAGCCTGGCCGGGCACGAATCGATTTATCTGCACAGTCATTTGCCGTTGGTCAGTGAAAGCGGCAGCAGCCCGTTGCTCCGTGAGTTGGTCCAGGTATTGGGGCGAATCAAGGACAGTGATCGCAGTGACTGGATCAACGAAGGCTTTGCCGAGTACTACGCGATTGAACTGCTGCGCCGTGCCGGTGGCATGAGCGATGAGCGTTATCAGACGCTGGAAGACAAAATGGCCAAGGTCAGCCACCACGTCAGCACTCTGCGTGGCGATCAGCTCAGCGCGGCGCAGCTCGCCAAAGCGGTGTTGCTGCTACAGGAGCTGGACCGCGAAATTCGCCTGAAAACCCGCAACAAGCGTTCATTGGACGACATGTTGCGCGGCGCGATGGACCTTGGACGGGTGAGCACCAAGGAGTTTGTGGTATTGGCCCAGAGCATTATCGGCGAGCCGTCGAAAGTGCTGGATACCGAGTTGCTTCGCTGACACCGCCATCGTCGGATCGCCGCCCGGAGCCGGCTCGCTCCCACATTGATTCTGTATGAACACAGATTATGTATACGACAAAGATCCAGTGTGGGAGCGAGCCTGCTCGCGATGAGGCCTTAAGCCTCAGTACATTACTCGGATCAAACCCCAGCCTTGGGCGACTTCAGCGAATCATTGCCCGTCACCGTCGCGGTACGGGTTGCCGCATCGGCATTGGCTTTAAGGGTTTTGAGCTCTGCGCCGGCCCGTTCAATTTTCGACCTGGCGTTGTTCAGGTCCTGACGACTTTTTTCGAAGAAGCTTTTGGCCGAGCTGTGACCGGTGATGCCGCGAGCCAGGGCTGCACCGCCGAGTGCCACCTCGATCAGCCCGAACACGCCACCACGGCGCAGGCCTTTGCCGACCATCACCACACCACCGGCCATGCTCGCGACGCGTTCCCAGCCCTGGACGTTTTGCGTTGGTGGCGTCTGGAGCGGCGTGGGTTCTACGCGTTTGATGTCGCTCATGATCTGTCTCCTCAGGGGCAATGGTTATACAGCCGACCGTGCAGTCGGCCGTCTCGTTCCATCCCGCGCTCAGCGTATCAGCGAAATTTTGGACCGGAACGGGTGTTATTGCCCTTGGCCATGCGGTCGTAAAGCACCACGTTGACGGTGGCCGCCAGGTTCATGCAGCCGGTGGTCGGGATGTAGACCACGTCTTCGCACCACTCGCGAATCTCTTTATCGAGCGAACCGTCTTCCGGGCCGAAGATGTACAGCGCACGGTCCGGATGGGTGTACTCAGGCAGCGAACGGGCGCCATCGACCAGCTCGACCGCCACCGGGACGCAGCCCAGCGGGAGGATTTTCTTCAGGTCGTCGATGCCGATCAGCGGAATGTCGTGGTGGATTTTCTTGGTGTCGGTGACAAAGTCACGGGCGCGTTCATAACGCTTGCCGGTGTAGAACACCGACGCCACGCCGTAACAGCCGGCGGCGCGCATCACCGAACCGACGTTCTCCGGTGATTTGGGGTTATACAAACCAATGCAGCTGTACCGTTTGTTTGCCACGAGCGGGGTGCCCTTCGAGAAAAACCGCGATTATACGGGGATTGCTCGATGGTGGTCAGATTGTAGATTGGTGGTGTCGGGTCTATTGCTATCGCGAGCAGGCTCGCTCCCACAGGGGATCTTCTGTGAACACACTATTTGTGATCACCCAAAACCAATGTGGGAGCGAGCCTGCTCGCGATGAGGCCCGCTCAGACGCTGAAGGTCTTCAGTCGTCCTTTTTCATCAACCCGGCCAACGCGGCAAACGGGTTATGCGTTGCCTTGGCGATTTTCGGCGTGCTCAGTGAGCCGTCGCCGAAGTACTGCTGGTCGGTGTAGCGCGAGTGTTCGTTGTCGTGGCAGTACAGGCACAACAGCTCCCAGTTGGAACCGTCCTGCGGGTTGTTGTCGTGGTTGTGGTCGCGGTGGTGCACGGTCAACTCGCTCAGGCGTTTGCCGGAAAACTCACGGGCACAGCGGCCGCAGACGTGCGGGTACATCTTCAGGGCCTTGTCGCGGTAACCCATTTCACGGTCGCGCTGGGCGTCGGCGAGGATGCGGTCCAGTTTGGCCGTGTTGGAGGGAGGCGTTGACGAACTCATGGGTTCACCTTTGTAAAAAGACTAATGACGGTAATAACGAGAGTTTAGCTCAGGCCTTGAGCTTCTCGGCAATCCAGATCGTGTGTCGGGTGCCTTTGTTGCCATGGGCGAAGACTTGCACTTCTTCGGCCTTGAAGCCGGCCTTTTTCAATTTGTCGGAAAATTGCCGGTCAGCGCTGGCTGACCATACGGCGAGCACACCTTTGGGGCGCAGGGCCTTGGCGCAGGCGCTCAGTCCTCCGGCCGAGTACAGCCAGCTGTTGGCTTTCTGGGTCAGGCCTTCGGGGCCGTTATCGACGTCGAGCATGATCGCGTCGAAACCTTGCGGTTCGGCCTGCAGGACCTTGGCCACGTCTTCCATGCGGATCACCGTGCGCGGGTCGAGCAGCGGTCGCCCGGACTTTTCGCCCAGCGGCCCGCGGTTCCACTCGATCACCCCCGGCACCAGTTCGGCGACCACCACTTCAGCGGTCTTGCCCAGGTGCTTGAGCGCCGAAGCGAGGGTGAACCCCATGCCGAGGCCACCGATCAGCACCCGTGAATTCGGCCGGCCGGCGACCTTGCGGCAAGGAATCTCGGCCAGGGCGTCTTCGGAGCCGTGCATGCGGGTGTTCATCAATTGTCCGCCGTCACCGCCCTGGATCTTGATGACGAAATCTTCGCCGTACTCGAACAGGCACAGGGCACCGCCGTTTTCGGGGATCGGGGTGGTGTCGAGCAGAACGAAACGTTTCATGGGGCTCTCTTTAAAGGAGGGAAACTGGCATCAGGGAAGAGAAACCGGCATTGAGAAGGGCAATCTTGCGCGGTTGGGAGTAGCCTTAAGGCAACAAGCAAGGGCAACGGAGCCATTGATGAAGCGCACCATTCTAACGGTCATTGTGTTGGCCGCGCTCTCGATAAGTGCAGCGCAGGCGCAAGAGTTGCAAACGGTCCCTGTTACACCCTCGGCAGCCCCGGGCTCACCCGGCACCGCTACCCCCACGCCATACCCGCAGATTACCCCGACCACGGTGCCCAAGGTCGGCAGCAGTAGCGGTGGTGAACCGTTGTTGCCACCGATCGAAATGCCCAACCCGCCCAAGGACCAGACCTTGCCAGGGCTTGAGCAGATTCAGCAAAAAAACAAATCCCCCGGCGGTTAAATCTGTTGCGAGAGCAATTGGCCGTCGGCCATGCGCAGGCGTTTGGACAGCGACACGGCAATGGCACGGATGATCTTCGCGGCGATTTTCGGTGCGTCGTTGAGCATCTTTTCCAGCGAGTCCTTGCCCAGGTTGAGCAGTTGGCAATTGCTCGCCGCCACGCAACTGGCCGAGCGCCGTTCGCCATCGAGGACGGCCATTTCGCCGAATGCCCGGCCGCTGCGCAACGTTGCGATCGTCACCGGCTTGCCGTCGCTATTGGTTTTCTGCACCGCCACCTGACCCGAGTGAATGATGCACATGAAGCTGCCGGCATCACCTTCGTGGAAGATCTCCTGGCCCTCGGCGATGGTGCTGATGCTGAAGTAGCCGGCAGCCGCCGTGAAATCGGCCAGTTGCAGTTGATCGAACAGGCCGCAGTCCATCAGCCAGTCGCGAATTTCTTTGTTCAACAGGGTCGGTTCTGACA